>VGDE01000012.1 GCA_016869875.1 Alphaproteobacteria bacterium | reverse complement strand
GGCGGACCTGAGTCCGCCCCTTTTTGTTGCAGAAATCCCCTTTGAGCATCCGGAGCAGCGCGCCCCGGCCGCCGATCCTCAGAAAAACGCCTGAAGGCCGGTGATCGCCCGCCCCAGGATCAGGGCGTGCACGTCGTGCGTGCCTTCATAGGTGTTCACGGTCTCGAGGTTGGCCATGTGGCGCATGACCTGGTACTCCTCGGAAATGCCGTTGCCGCCGTGCATGTCACGGGCCAGACGCGCAATCTCCAGCGCCTTGCCGCAGTTGTTGCGCTTGACGATCGAGATCATCTCGGGGGCGGCCTGTGCCTCGTCCAGCAGGCGACCCACCCGCAAGCTGGCCTGCAGGCCAAGCGAGATCTCGGTCAGCATGTTTGCCAGCTTCAGCTGCTGCAGCTGCGTCTGCGCCAGGGGCTTGCCGAACTGCTGCCGATCCAGACCATACTGGCGCGAGGCGTGCATGCAGAACTCGGCCGCCCCCATCACGCCCCAGCTGATGCCATAGCGTGCGCGGTTGAGGCAGCCAAAGGGACCCTTCAGCCCTTCGACATTGGGCAACAGCGCGTCCTCTCCGACCTCGACGCCGTCCATCACGATCTCGCCCGTGACCGAGGCGCGCAGGCTCAGCTTGCCGCCGATCTTGGGGGCCGACAGCCCCGGCATGCCCTTGTCCAGAACAAAACCGCGGATCTTGCCGCCATGCGCCTGGGACTTGGCCCAGACCACGAAGACATCCGCGATGGGAGAATTCGAGATCCACATCTTGGACCCCGACAGGACATAGCCTTGCGCCGTCTTGCGGGCCGTGGTCTTCATCCCTGCCGGATCCGACCCGGCATCAGGCTCGGTCAGGCCAAAGCAGCCGATCCATTCGCCGGAGGCCAGCCGCGGCAGGTACTTGCGGCGCTGCTCCTCGCTGCCATAGGCATAGATCGGATACATCACCAGGCTTGACTGCACCGACATCATGCTGCGATAGCCGCTGTCCACCCGCTCGACCTCGCGCGCCACCAGTCCATAGGCCACATAGGACGCGCCGAGCCCGCCATATTCCTCGGGAATGGTAAGTCCCAGCAGTCCCATGTCGCCCATCTCGCGAAAGATGGCCGGGTCCGTCACCTCGTCCCGATAGGCGGCGATGACGCGGGGCTGCAGCTTGTCCTGTGCATAGGCCCGCGCGGCGTCGCGCAGCATCCGCTCCTCTTCGGTCAGCTGGTCCGACAAGCGGAACGGATCCTCCCAGTCAAAACGTCCCAGATCCGGTGCATCCTTGGGTTTCAGTGCCACGCCAGTCTCCTCCTCGGTCACTTCCCATGATTAGGACGCCGGGCCCGCAGGTGCAATGACAGTGGCCTCACGCGGCGGTCACGGTCTTTTGGGGAACCGATTTTGCAAGTGCCTGTTAAACAGCCAAAGAAGATGGGTTTTCGCACAAAGGAGTCCCCATGCGCCGGATCATCCACAACACCACGGCCGTTGCAGCCTGCCTGTCGCTGCTGGCGCCGCAGCTGGCCATGGCCGAACTGTCATTGCCCAAGGGGGTCGATGGAGCCTCCGCACATCCCCTTGTGCTGGCGCAGGCAGAGACAGGCAGCCTGGAAACGGATGCCGATGGCAACCCGCTGCCCTTGCCCGAAGGCGAGGCCGCCGATGCGGACAGCGAGCCGCAGGACGGCAGCGAGCCGAGTGCCGCGGAAACTGATCCCGCGGAGGACGCAGCCGAGGACGAGGCTGCCATCAGCGATCTGGAGGCCGCGCTTGCAGCGGAAAACGCTGGCGGAGAGCAGGACGCACCGGCCGAGGAGATGACCCCGGCGGACAGCGCTGCCGAAGGTCAGTCGGAGGAGAGCGTCGAGGCAGAAGCCCCGGCTGACGCCGCAGAAGCCGAGGCGGACGCCGCGCCGGAAGCAGAGGCGGCGGAGTCTGACGCTCAGGCCGAAGCCGAAGCCGAGGCACAGCCCGACGCAGAGGCAGAGGCCGAGGCACAGCCCGCAACGCAGGCCGAGCCAGAGCCCGAAGCTCAGGCAGACACTGAATCCCAGGTCGCGGCGGAAACCGAACTGCCCGAGACACCTGTCGAGGAGGCCCCGGCAGATCTGGCCGACGAGGCGGCTGATGCCACACAGGCCGAAGCGGAGATGACCGCAACGCCACAGTCCGAGGGTGCCGAAGCGGATGCCGCCGCGCTGGCGGAGGCCCTGCGCGCCGAGAATGAGCGGCAGATGGAGGCCGAGCCTGCGCCCGATGCCGAGAGCGCCGCCGAGCCTGCCGATGCCGATGCCGATGCCGAGGCTTCGGCGGAGGCAGCCGCCACGGGTGCGGCCTCGGATGTCGTTTCCCTTGCGCAGGGCAATGTCCAACAGACCCGCGCCCGCGAAATGCCACGCATGGCCCGCGTTCTGGAAGAAGAGGTCGCGGCCGGCCTGACGCTTGGGTCGCTGACCTGCCTGACCGGCGGCAGCTTTCCTTGCGCCGACGGAGACCGCGCCATGACGCCGCGCGGTATCGTTGTCGAATCCAACGGTGCAGGCGCGTTCCGCCTCGCCCCGACCTCGGTCCAGATGTACCGGGTGACCCAATCGGGCGAAATGGTCCAGCGGGCCGCCGAAGAAGACACCCGCGAAACCGAGGCCGCCCGCGAAGCCGCGCAGGCCAGCGAACCGGTGAACGCCGCCGCCCTTCAAGCCGAGGAAGGTTCGGGCGAGGTGACCGAGCAGCAGGTGACCACGGAAAGCGCCCGCTCGTCGTCGGAAGATTTCGCCACCAGCCTGCGCGATGCCCTGTCCGCCGCCGGCGGCCAGACGCAGCAGCCGGCCGCCTCGGGCAGCGGTGGTGGCAATGACCTGACGCGGGCATTGCTGCTGGGACTGGGTGCGGTCGCCGTCGGCTCGATGCTGAACAACAACCGGCAGGTGGCGCTGAGCGCGCCCGACCGCGTGGTGGTCACCCGCCCCGACGGCAGCCAGGAGGTCATCAAGGACGAGGTCGCGCTGCTGCGCCAGCCCGGCTCGACCGTGACGACCGAGAATTTCGACGACGGTTCCTCGCGCACCATCGTCACCCGCGACGACGGCAGCCGCATCGTGACCATCCGCGACGCCGACCTGCGGGTGCTGCGCCGCACCCTGGTGTCCGCCGATGGCACGACCACGCAGCTGATCGACGACACGGCGGATGTCCAGCCCGTCGACGTGGCCCAGCTGCCCGCCGCCGCCCCCGTCCAATCCGGCAATGCCCCGCTGGACGAGGATGCCTTGCGCGCCGCCCTGCAGCGCGAGGCGAACGTGGACCGCCGCTTTACCTTGTCGCAGATCCGCAACATCCCGGAAGTGCGCGCACTGGTGGCCCCGGTCAACATCGACGCGATCACCTTTGACACCGGGTCGGCCGCGATCCGTCCCGAACAGGCGCGCCAGCTGCAATCGCTTGGCCAGGTGATCCAGGACTCGATCCGCACCAACCCGCGCGAGATCTTTATGATCGAGGGACACACGGACACGGTGGGTTCGGACGCCTATAACCTTGCCCTTTCGGATCGTCGGGCCGAGTCGGTGGCTCTGGCCCTGACCGAATATTTCGACGTTCCGCCGGAAAACCTCGTCACGCAGGGCTATGGCGAACAGTTCCTGCGCATCCGGGCCGAAGGTGACATCCGCGAAAACCGCCGCGCCTCGGTGCGCCGCATCACCGACCTTCTGGCACAGTAAGCCGGCCGAAACCTGAGAAAGGCCCCGGCATCGTGCCGGGGCCTTGTTCTATGCCACGTCCTGATCATCGGCGGCCAGGAACCCGCCCGACTGCCGTTCCCAAAGACGCGCATACAACCCGTTGCGCGCCAGCAGCTCCGCATGCGTTCCCTGCTCGACGATCCGGCCCCCGTCCATCACCACCAGCCGGTCCATCGCGGCGATCGTGGACAGGCGGTGCGCGATGGCGATGACGGTCTTGCCCTGCATCAGCACCTCGAGGCGGGACTGGATCGCAGCCTCGACCTCGCTGTCCAGGGCACTGGTTGCCTCGTCCAGAATCAGGATCGGGGCATCCTTCAGCGCGACGCGGGCGATCGCGATCCTCTGCCGCTGACCGCCCGACAGCTTGACGCCGCGTTCGCCGACATGCGCGTCCAGACCTCGCCGCCCACGGCTGTCCGACAGGCCGGGCACGAAGCCGTCCGCCTCGGCCATGCGCAGCGCGTCCTGGATCTGGGCATCCGTGGCCTCCGGACGGCCATAGGCGATGTTCTCGCGGACCGAGCGGTGCAGCAGGGAACTGTCCTGCGTCACCACGCCGATGGCCGCGCGCAGGCTGTCCTGCGTGACCCGCGACACATCCTGGCCGTCGATGGTGATGCGTCCGCGTTCGATGTCATGAAACCGCAGGAGCAGGTTGATCAGCGTGGATTTCCCCGCCCCCGACCGGCCGACCAGGCCCACGCGTTCGCCCGGCCGCAGATGCAGCGTCAGATCGTCCAGCACCGCCATGGGCTGCGCCCCCTCCATCCCGCCATAGCGGAAGGTGACGTGATCGAACCGCACCTCGCCCGCGCGCGGCTCCAGGGGCACCGCATCCGGCGCATCCCGGATGTCGCGCGGCAGGGCCAGGCTGGAAATGCCGTCGCGCACCGTGCCGATATTCTCGAAAAGCGCCGCAAACTCCCACATGATCCAGTGGGCCATGTTGTTCAGCCGCATTGCCAAGGGCACGGCAATGGCCACGGCGCCAACGGCCACCTGGCCCTCGGACCACAGCCAAAGGCCCAGACCCGCAACCGAGGCCAGCAGCAGGACGTTGATGACGTTCAGCGCGACATCCTGGAGGCTGGACAGGCGCATCTGGCCATAGACCGTGTGCAGAAAGCGGTCCATGCCGTCCTTCATCCAGCGCTCCTCGCGGTCGGAATGCGAGAACAGCTTGACGGTGGCAATGTTGGTATAGCTGTCGACAATCCGGCCGGTCATGGCGCTGCGCGCATCTGCCTGCGCCTCGGCCACCCGGCCCAGGCGCGGCACGATCTGCCACAACATGACACCATAGGCCACGGCCCACAGCAGGAACGGCATCGCCAACCGCCAGTCCTGGCTGGCGGCCAGCGCCAGCGCCCCCAGGAAATAGATCAGCACATAGCTGCCCACGTCCATCAGCTTCATGGCAACCTCGCGCACGGCCAGCGCGGTCTGCATCAGACGCTGCGCGATGCGGCCAGCGAACTCGTCCTGGAAATAACCCACCGACTGCCGCAGCAGATAGCGATGCGCCTGCCAGCGGATGCGTTGCGGAAAGTTCCCCATCAGTCCCTGGTGCAGGATCAGCGTGCTGACCAGATTCAGCACGGGCATCACGATCAGCAGCACGACCGCCATGAAGGCGATGCGCCGCCCTTCCTGTGCCCAGAACTGATCGGGAGGAGTGTCGGCCAACCGATCGATCAGCTCGCCCAGCCAGCCGAACAGCATAACCTCGATCACCGCGATCAGACCCGAGCCGATGGCCAGCGCCACCAGCCAGGGCACGACACCCCGGCTGTAATGCAGCACGAATCGCCACAAGGACCGTGGCGGCATGGCCGGCGCATGGTCGGGGTAAGGGTCGATGCGACGCTCGAACCAAGAGAACATGGTCCTGCCTCATGCTTGCGAAAGGGATCGGAAACGCAGTGCTGACCCGCCCCCCGCACAGAGTCAACCTCTCTGTCCCGGATCTTTGCCTTCGGCAGGAACGCGTGCCGGTGACCCTGCGTTGTCCGGCAGCACATATGACACCCAATCGAAAGGCGTCCTCATGACCATCAACTCTCTCAAGGACCTGTATCTGGACCAGCTCAAGGACCTGTATTCCGCCTGCAAGCAGTCCATGTCGGTCGTGACCGAAATGGGCCGCGTCGCCACCTCGCGCGAACTTTCCGAGGCGCTGATCGCCGGAAATCAGGGCATCTCGCGCGGGATGGAAACGCTGGCGCAGCTGTGCAACCAGCACGGCGTCGATCCCACCGGCGAACACTGCAAGGGCATGGAGGGACTGGTCACCGAAGCGCGCAAGCACGCCATCGAGGCGCAGTTCGGTGACGACGACACCCGCGACGCCGCGATCATCACCCAGTACCAGCGCCTGACCCATTACGCGATCGCAGGCTATGGCTGCGTGCGCAGCTTTGCCAACCGCCTCGGAATGAACGATGACGGCGCGGCGTTGCAGGAATGCCTGGACAGCACGCGTGACGGTGACCTGCACATGAAACGCATCGCCGAAGGCGGCGTCAACCAGGCGGCGGCGGAAGGCTGACCTGACTCCGGCCGACCCCTGTGTTGGCCAGGACCGGGAAAGGGGCCGGCGGCATGTGCTGCCGGCCCCGTTCGCTTACAGATTTCCTGCCGACATCTCGCGCGCGATGTGGTCCGCCTGGCGGATCGCCAGCGCAACGATCGTCAGGGTTGGGTTCTCGGCCGCGCCGGTCGTGAACTGGCTGCCATCCGACACGAACAGGTTTGCGATGTCGTGGCTTTGGCCCCATTTGTTCACGACGCCGTCCTGCGCGCGCTCTGACATCCGGTTGGTGCCCAGGTTGTGCGTGGACGGGTAAGGCGGCGTCGGCAGCGTCCGGGTGGCGCCCACGGCCTTGTAGATGGCCTGTGCGCGTCCATAGGCATGGTTGCGCATGGCCACGTCGTTGGGATGGTCGCTGAAGTTGACGTTGGCCACCTTGAGGCCGTGGCGGTCCTCGACCTCGGACAGGGTCACGCGGTTGCTTTCCTGCGGCATGTCCTCGCCCACGATCCACAGGCCGGCCATGTATTCATAGGCGTCCAGGGCGGTCGTGAACTCGCGTCCCCAGCTTCCGGGGTCCAGAAAGGCCGCCATGAAGGGGAGGCCCAGACTGAGAGTTTCAAGCTCGTATCCGCCCACGAAACCGCGCGACGGGTCGTGGCGTGCCTCATCCTGGATGATGCCCGCCATGGTGGTGCCGCGCCACATGCGCACCGGCTTTTCAAAGGTCGCATAAACCGAGCCGGTCGTGTGCCGCATGTAGTTGCGCCCCACTTGGCCCGAACTGTTGGCCAGTCCGTCAGGAAACATGCTGCTGGCAGAGTTGAGCAGCAGGCGCGGGCTCTCAAAGCTGTTTCCCGCAACGGCCACAAGACGCGCGGCCTGGAACTGCAGGTTGCCGTCCTTGTCGAAATACTCGACGCCCGTCACCCGGCCCTGGTCGTTGTGCAGGATGCGCGCGGCGTGGGCGTGATCGCGCACCTCAAGGTTTCCGGTCGCCTCGCCCCTGGGGATGTCGGTGTAGGCCGTAGACCATTTCGCACCCCACTTGCAGCCCTGAAAGCAAAAGCCAGTCTGCTGGCAGGCGGGCCGTTCATCATTGTCGATGCTGTTGATCGCCATGCGGCCGGTGCTGACCTCCTTGTACCCGACCGCCTTGGCGCCGGCTTCAAAGATCTTGTAGTTGTTGTTGCCGGGCAGGCCGGGAAAGCTGCCCGTGCGGGTCACGCCCAGCTTCGCCTCTGCCCTGTCATACCATGGCGCCATTTCTGCCGCGTCGATCGGCCAGTCCAGAAGGTTTGCCCCCGCCACCTCGCCATACGTCGTCCGGGCTTTCCACTCGTGGTCCTGAAAGCGGATGGAGGCGCCTGCCCAGTGGGTGGTGGTCCCACCCACCGCCTTGACGATCCAGGCGGGTAGGCCGCTGAAATCCTTGGCCACGCGCCAGTCCCCGCTGGTCGTGCGCGGGTCGGTCCAGGCCAACTGGCCAAAGCTGTCCCATTCGTCGTTGATGTAATCCTCGGGCAGATAGCGTCCGCCAGCCTCCAGCGCGACGACCTTGACGCCCTTTTGGGCCAGTTCATTGGCCAGGACACCGCCGCCTGCGCCCGTCCCGATGATGACAACGACGCTGTCGTCCGTCAGGTCGAATTTTGCAACATTTGCCATGATCCGCGCCCCTACAGCCAGTCGATGTCGTCAAAGCCGCGGTCGATGTAACCGCCCTGCGAGAAGCTTTCGCCTTCATAGCCGAAAATCGGCCAGACCTCCTTCTGGTTGTAGAGCCCGGTCACAAGCCCGCCCCTGATCGTCTGGAAAAAGGACGTCTCCTCCAGGCTGCGCAGGATGGCCACGCGATCATCCTCCCATCCTGCCGCCAAATAGCTGCCAAACCCGGCGTCACGGGCCGCCGCGTCCAGCGCGGCGACACCTTGGGTGACCATCTCGCGCTGCTCGGGCGCGTCATAGCCCTTGATGGCAATGGCGTAGAAACGGTCGCCGATCCGGTCATGAGGATAGATGTCGCGCGCCATCTGCAGCAGCGTGGCCATCTCGTGCTCTCCGACGGTCCTGACCTCGACGGCCCAGGACGCGTCGGGCGCGGCAATGAAGCCCGCCCCGGCCACCGCAAGGGCACCGGCCGCCACGGCACGCGACAGCAACGCACGCCGGGTCAGCCCCTGTTTCACTAGTTGGGACATGGTTCCTCCTCCCTGTGATGCTCTTGCCGCGCCCCCTCCCAAAGACGCGGCAAGGTCTTACTTGTAGCGGCCGCCGCGTTGCAGCACCTCGATCTCGTAGCCGTCAGGGTCCTTGATGAAGAAGAACCGCGCGATGACATTGCCTCCTGGCGCAAAGTCGACCAGCTTTCGCGGCGACAGGCCCTCTGCCTCCAGCCTGGCATGGAGCGCGTCCACGTCATCTACCGAAAAGGCGACATGCCCATAGCCATCGCCCAAATCATAGGGCTCCGTCCTGCCCTTGTTCACCGTGAGTTCGAGTTCGGTGCCGCTTTCGCCGTTGGCCAGGTAGATCAGCGTGAAGTCGGCAAAGTCCAGCCGCTCGGCCACCGTCAGCCCAAAGCAGCGCTCGTAGAAATCAATCGAACGTGCCTCGTCCAGAACGCGGATCATCGAGTGGATATACTTGGCCATCTGGTCGTCCCTTGCCTTGCTGTCATGGTCCAAGGCTAGGGAAACAGGAAACCACCCGGGTAGTATAGGATTACTACAATGCGGATTTTCCGCCTACTCTGCCGCGATGGCGGCAGGCGGCGAACGCAGCGCGTCGTCCTCGCCCAGATAGATCGTGCAGACACACCGCAACAGCGAGGTGAAGTTCCGCGCCTCGCCATGCAGTTCCAGCACCTCGGCGTGAAGCTTGGAGATGAAGGCAGGGGTGGTCATCCCCTCACGCGCAGCAATGCGATCCAGGATGTTCCAGAAGGCCCGTTCAAGGCAGATCGAGGTCGATTGACCGTTCAGGCGCAGGCGCCGTGTCACGGTTTCATAACGTTCAGGGCTTTGCCCGGCAAAGATCTGGCACATCAGCTTGATCTCGGATGACTCCCGATGCCCACTGTGGCGTCCAGCCAGTCGGCGGTCAACGAGGCTTTTTGTGGAGGCCACCCAAGAACGTGCCTGCCGAAGTCCTGCCGGAGCGCAGCAGAACATCCCGCTCCATCTTCGGCAGGGCGGCACGGGAATTTCTGCACAAGGTCGATCACGCCGTCAGTTCCCACTTCCCCGGCCAAACCTGTCCTGCAGGCCCAGTGACAGGAAGACCGGCCTGCCGAGATGGTGGGACGGGCCAAAGTTGAGCGGCGCCCGGCAGTTGAAGCTGCGGCCCTTGGGCTCGGCCCCGGCAGCCTCGCGAGATACACCCTCATTCCGGCGCGGCTTTGGCGAGGGGCATCCGCCACATGCGCACCGACTGACAGAGTTGAGGCTTCCCAAGAAGCGCCTCCTTCCGGAGGATCACGCGTGCAGCTAGGAACGTGAGTTGCGGGCGTTTATGCCGTCAGGATGTCCGCGCCCGCCAACCTGCGATAGCGTCGGAGCGCGCCTGTCGCAGGCGCTACAAGCTGTGTTTAGCGCGGCCGCCGCATCAACCGGAAACGGGCTTGGCAACGCGAGCCGCATCAGAGCGTCAGCCGCGTGAATGCTCGTGATCTCAAGGTCCAGACTTTCTGTGTGCATTCCGAGACACAGACATGAACCTGGCGCACCGGGCAACATTTCCCACCAACCTGACTGCGCTTGCCGCGCGCCTTGATCGTCCGGCCCGATGCCAGTGCCGTTGAACGGAAGATGCAGGAGGTCATCCGGGTCACGGCAGCGGATATTCGCTGCCCGGTTCTTCTGCTACTGGCTCAAGGTGCATAGCTCCGGTGCGGACCAAGTCCACACCGATCTGGGGCCGATCACGTGCAGCAGGCTTATGACGAGAGCCCCCGCCACGGGTGCCTGAACCCATGGCCTCTCCCGGCCAGATCTGCCGGAGCGTCCTATCGACCTGGGTGTTCCGGATCAGGCAAGCCTAGGGCGCATATCTGTTGTGCGGGCGACCTTGGCTTCGCTTACCGGCCGACGGCACCAGGACTTTGTACGGACCGTACGGGACTCGCGCAGCCTCAATGCGTCCTGACCGGCCCGCCCGCTCCTGCCCCCAAGCAGGCACACCAGTTGTGGCAGACGACCTGCTCCGGCTCCGCCGCTGGCGCAGCCAAGCTGATCATATGAAAAAAGGCCGCCCCTGGGGCGGCCTTTTCTGGTCTGTGAGGGCTGAACGGCGCGGGGCCGTTCGTGGCGCGATCACTCGAGGATCTTGGAGACGACGCCGGCGCCGACGGTGCGGCCGCCTTCGCGGATGGCGAAGCGCAACTTTTCTTCCATCGCGATCGGGGCGATCAGCTCGACCTCGAACTTCAGGTTGTCGCCCGGCATCACCATCTCGGTGCCCTCGGGCAGCTTCACCGTGCCGGTCACGTCCGTGGTGCGGAAGTAGAACTGCGGGCGGTAGTTCGCGAAGAACGGCGTGTGGCGGCCGCCCTCTTCCTTGGTCAGGATGTAGGCCTCGGCCTCGAACTTGGTGTGCGGCTTGACCGAACCCGGCTTGCACAGCACCTGGCCACGCTCGACGCCCTCGCGGTCGACACCGCGCAGCAGCGCGCCGATGTTGTCGCCGGCCTCTCCGCGGTCCAGCAGCTTGCGGAACATCTCGACGCCCGTGCAGGTGGTCTTGCGGGTGTCGCGGATGCCCACGATCTCCAGTTCGTCGCCGACGTTGACGGCGCCACGCTCCACGCGGCCGGTCACAACCGTGCCACGGCCCGAGATCGAGAACACGTCCTCGATCGGCATCAGGAACGGCTGGTCGATCGCACGCTCGGGCGTCGGGATGTATTCGTCAACCGCAGCGATCAGCGCGCGGATCGAGTTCTCGCCGATCTCGGGATCGCGGCCTTCCATCGCGGCCAGGGCCGAACCCTTGATGATCGGGATGTCGTCGCCCGGATAGTCGTAGGACGACAGAAGCTCGCGCACTTCCATCTCGACCAGTTCCAGCAGCTCCTCGTCATCCACCTGGTCGACCTTGTTGAGGTAGACGACCATGTAGGGGATGCCCACCTGGCGACCCAGCAGGATGTGCTCGCGCGTCTGCGGCATGGGGCCGTCGGCGGCGTTCACGACCAGGATCGCGCCGTCCATCTGGGCGGCACCGGTGATCATGTTCTTGACGTAGTCGGCGTGGCCCGGGCAGTCCACGTGGGCATAGTGGCGGTTCTCGGACTCGTATTCCACATGCGCGGTCGAGATCGTGATCCCGCGGGCCTTTTCCTCCGGCGCGCCGTCGATCTGGTCGTAAGCGCGGAACTCGCCAAAGTACTTCGTGATCGCAGCCGTCAGCGTCGTCTTGCCGTGGTCAACGTGACCAATGGTCCCGATGTTGACGTGCGGTTTCGTCCGTTCAAACTTTGCCTTTGCCATGTCGGCCTCCTGATCCGCGGGGCATGGCTGAGACGGCCCCGGATTTGACGTGCGCCGCGATGTATAAGGCGGACGGGGGAAAATCAAGGGCAGGATCGCTGACCGGCCCTTACCGCATGCGTGGATGCAACGGCCTGACCCTTTGTTCAAGAATGATTAACCGCTTTCCAGCCACAGGAACCGGCTGCGCCGCCCTGTCGTTTGGCACTCATCACCGCGGACAGCATCGTCCGCGGGCAGATCCGAGGAGGATTCGCATGAGCTTGATGAAAAGTCTGACCCGCGTTGCAGCGGGAGTGATGCTGGCCAAGGGCATCGGGACCGCCATGAAGAACCAGCAGCAGGGTGGCACGGGGCGCGGCCAGATCCGCCACGGCGGCGGCCTGCTGGACAACCTGCTGGGCAACAACACGGGCGGCGCGGGTGGAAGCGTGACGCAGGTGCTGGGCCAGGCCCTGGGCGGGCGCCGGGGCGGCGGGATGTCGTCGAGCGGAAGCCTGGGCGGCCTGCTGGACAGCCTGGGCGGCCGGGGCCGGACGGGCGGGGCAGCCGGGGGTGGCCTTGGACAGGTGCTGGGCGGCCTTTTGGGCGGCGCGGCCGCCGGCGGGGTCATGGGAGGTCTTGCGCAGAAGGATTCACAGCCGTCGAACCAGGCCACCTTCGGCCAGCTGTTCGACGACTCCCTGACGCATGATGGCGAGCCAGAAACCGCCCCCACTCCCGAGCAGAACGCGATGGCCGGCCTGATGCTGCGCGCCATGATCCAGGCGGCAAAATCCGACGGCCAGATCGACGAAACCGAACGGCAGCGGCTTTTGGGCCATCTGGGCCAGGATCTGGACAACACCGAGCAGCAGTTCATCCGAGAGCAGATGGCTGCGCCGGTCGATGCGGCCGGGCTGGCCCGAGAGGTTCCCGAGGGCATGGAATCGCAGGTCTACCTGATGTCGCTGCTTGCCATCGACTTCGACAGCGAGGCCGAGGCGCGCTATCTCAATGATCTGGCAGTGGCGATGGGACTGGACCGGAACACGGTCAACGAGATCCACCAGAAGGCCGGCGTCATGCCGCTTTACAACGCCACCTGAGGATCTGCGGGCGCTGCCGTCAGTCGCGGCAGCGCCCGGATCGCAACTCCGTGAGGTCTTGTTCGCGCAATTGATCCGCCAAGGGGGCTCTGCCAAGCTGATGGAACATCATTCCGTTCAGTTCTTTCAGGAGCCAGCCCATGCGCCAGACCATTCTTGCCGCTTCGCTTGTCCTTGCCTCCGGCGCCGCCCTTGCGCAGTCGCCCGAAGACGCGCTGGAAGCGCGGCACGGTCTCATGAAGATGATCTCGATCGAGATGGGCACGCTTTCGGGCATGGCCAAGGGCGAGGTCGAGTATGACGAAGCAGCCGCAACGGCAGCGGCGACCAACCTGATGGCACTGGCGCAGTACGACGCACCAAAGCTGTTCATCGAAGGCACGTCTTCGGAAGACATCCAGGGTTCTGACGCCCTGCCGGCCATCTGGAGCAACCGGGACGATTTCGAGGCCAAGTTTGCGGCCCTGACCGAGGCTACGGCAGGCATCGATCAGGCCGTGGCGGGCGGTCAGGCCAATGTGGGTCCGGTGGTGCAGCAACTGGGCCTGGCCTGCCGCGACTGCCACCAGTCCTATCGCATGGACCGCTGATGGCCGAGACTGAGGCGCGCCGCGTCCGGGTCTGGGATCCGGCATTGCGGGTCTTTCACTGGCTGCTGACGGTTCTGGTGATCGCGAACTGGCTGCTGGGCAAGTTCGGGCCGCCGGTGATGACGCTGCATTTCTGGCTAGGCTATTCGATCCTGGCGCTGCTGATCTTTCGGTTGCTCTGGGGCTTTGTCGGCCCCGAAAGCGCCCGGTTTGCTCATTTCGTGCGCGGACCGCGCCACATCCGTGACTACGTGCGCGACCTGCCGCAGCGCCGCCCCAGCCATTGGCCCGGGCACAACCCCCTGGGCGCCCTGTCCGTCCTGGCGCTGCTGGCGGTTCTGGGCTTTCAGGTCTACAGCGGTCTGGTGATGGACCCCGACGACTTCATCAATATCGGGCCGCTCGCCAGCCAGGTCAGCCGCGAAACCAACCGTGCGGCCGTGGGGTGGCACAACATCGGGGCGAACCTGATCCTGGCGCTGGTCGTCCTGCATGTCGCGGTGATCCTGTTCTATCGCTTCTGGAAGAACGAGGACCTGATCCGGCCCATGATCACCGGATGGAAGTGGGTCCGCCGCCGTTGAGACTGCCCCGTCGGCCGGGAACCATCCCTGCGGCGCGTCGTTGGCCCTCGCACCGGGCAGCGCCCGGCAGTGCGATCCAGCAAAGACGAGGCCCCGATGTCCAGCGATCCCGTTCTTCCGCCGTTCCGCAGCGGCTCCATCCACGACCCTCGGCTTCCGACGCCCGATTTCGCGGCGCAGGAGCAGCGTGCCCCCGGCCTTGCCGTGAAGATGGACCCCCTGCCCGATCACGGGGAAACCAGCTATCGCGGGACCGGCCGCCTGAAGGGCAAGCGCGCCCTGATCACCGGCGGCGACAGCGGCATCGGGGCGGCAGCCGCGATCGCCTTTGCGCGCGAAGGCGCGGACGTGGCGATCTGCTACCTGCCCGAGGAACAGCCGGATGCCGATCGTGTTCTCGAAACGATCAAGGGCGAGGGACGGGTCGCGGTGGCCATTCCCGGCGACCTGCGCGAAGAGGCCTTTTGCAAGGAGATGGTGGAAAGCGCCGTGTCGCAGCTGAGCGGTCTGGACATCCTGGTCAACAACGCCGGGCGCCAGCAGTTCTGCCACAAGCTGGAAGACCTGACCACCGACGCCTTTGATGCAACGATGAAGACGAATGTCTACGCCCCCTTCTGGGTCACCCGCGCGGCGCTGCCGCATCTGGGGTCAGGGGCGTCGATCATCATCACCTCGTCAGTGCAGGCCTTTTCGCCGTCCGAGCATCTGTTCGACTATGCGCAGTCCAAGGCGGCCAACGTCGCCTTTGCCCAGTCGCTTGCCAAGCAGCTTGCGCCGCGCGGCATCCGCGTGAACGCGGTCTGCCCCGGCCCCTATTGGACGGCGTTGCAGATCAGCGGCGGTCAGCCGACGGAAAAGGCCCAGGAACATGGCGCAAGCCAGCCCTTGGGACGCCCGGGCCAGCCGGTCGAGATCGCGCCCATCTATGTTCTGCTCGCCTCCGACGAGGCCAGCTATATCACGGGCGAATATTTTGGCTCCGTCGGCGGCAGCGGTCTCTGATCGCTGCGGGAAGGAAAGCTCCCGGCCGGGATAAAGCTCTCGGCCGGGATGCGGTCGGGAGAGCCTAGTCTCACTTCGGGCAAGCGGTGCAGGCGGAACGGCGACAACCGCTCCCAGGCAAGAGCGTCCTGCCGGGCCGCCTGCAAGGGCCGGCACGGCAGGGGACAGGCCATGCTCACCATTCCTCTTGTCCGGAACGAGAGTCCGAACCCATGTAACGGGCAATGCAGCGCCCCTTGGGGCACTGCTTCATGGTTCAGGAAAAGCGGTTGTTGCGGGGAAATCCGCGCGGTGCCATGCGCCCCGCACCAGCGCGCTTGCCCAGCCACTCCGACAGGTCGGACTCGGTTCGGGTCTTGCCTCCCCCCATGGGCCAGGACAGGCCGTTCGCAAGTGTCAGCGTGATGGCATCGGTCAGGAACTCGTCCTTGAACAGGCCGCCCGGGTTCAGCTTCATCAGCCGCACACCCTTGCCCCGCACCATCTCCGGCAGCTCGGACAAGGGGAACACCAGCATCCGCCGGGTACCGGCGACAACCGCGACATGATCACCGCTGACGGGCCTGCACAGCAGCGCCTCGCCGTTCAGGACCTGCTTGCCAGACCTGGTCTGCGCCAGGATGTCGCCAGAGTTCACGATAAAGCCGTTCGCGTCCCGGGACGCGACCAGATACTTCATCCCCTCGCGCCACGGGAACATGGCGATCACCTCGGCCTCGTTGGGCAGGTCGATCATCAGCCGCAGCGGCTCGCCCATGCCCCGCCCGCCGGGCAGGGTGTTGGCCGGCAGCGTATAGAACCGTCCGTTCGAGGCAAAGATCATCAGCTTGTCGGTCGTCTCGGCATGCAGAGCCAGGCCGGGACCATCTCCGTCCTTGAACTTCAGTTCGGCATCCAGGGGCTGATGACCCTTCATGCTGCGGATCCAGCCCATCCTGGACAGGATCACCGTCACCGGCTCGCGCTCGATCATCGCCTCGAGATCGATGACCGGCATGGGGGCCGCTTCGGCGATGGTGGTGCGGCGCTGCCCTTCGGGACGCGACTTGCCGAACAGGTTGCGAACCTCCTTCAGCTGGTCGCTGATCCGCGCCCATTGCGCGGCCTCGCTGCCCAGCATCGCCTGCAGACCCTCGCGCTCTTCCCGCAGGGCGTCGCGCTCGGCGCGCAGTTCGATCTCCTCCAGCCTGCGCAGGGCGCGCAGCCGCATGTTCAGGATCGCCTCAACCTGCACGTCGTTCAGGCCGAACTCAGCCATCATCATGGCCTTGGGTTCGTCCTCGGTGCGGATGATCTCGATCACGCGGTCGAGGTTCAGGTAGGCGACCAGATAGCCTTCCAGAACTTCCAGCCGGGCGGCGATCTTTTCCAGCCGATAGCTGGCGCGGCGGACCAGCACCTCGCGGCGATGGTCCAGAAAGGCGCGCAGCACCTCCTTGAGCGAGCAGACCTTGGGCACGCGCCCGTCGATCAGCACGTTCATGTTGAGGTTGAAGCGCACCTCCAGTTCGCTGGCGCGGAACAGCGCGCCCATCAGCTGATCGGGATCGACCGTCCGGGTGCGCGGCTCCAGCACGATGCGGATGTCCTCGGCCGATTCGTCGCGCACATCGGCCAGGATGGGAATCTTGCGGGTCTGGATCAGCTCGGCCAGGCGCTCGATCAGCTTGGACTTCTGGACTTGGTAGGGGATCTCGGTGACGACGATCTGCCACAGCCCGCGGCCCAGATCCTCCTGCGTCCAGCGGGCGCGCACGCGAAAGGCGCCCCGGCCGGTGCGATAGGTTTCGGCAATCGTTTCGCGGCTTTCAACAATCACGCCGCCCGTCGGGAAGTCCGGCCCCTGGATGATGTTCGCCAGCGTGTCGTCGCGGGCTTCCGGTGTCTTGATCAGATGCAGGCAGGCGTCCACGACCTCGTGCAGGTTGTGGGGCGGCACATTGGTGGCCATGCCCACCGCGATCCCTGACGCACCATTGGCCAGAAGGTTCGGAAAAGCCGCCGGCAGCACGACGGGTTCCGTCAGCGTGCCGTCATAGTTCGGGCGGAAATCGACTGAATTCTCGGCCAGGCCGTCCATCAGCGTTTCGGAGGTCGCAGCCAGGCGGGCCTCGGTATAGCGGGCCGCGGCCGGGTTGTCGCCATCGATGTTGCCGAAGTTGCCCTGCCCGTCCACCAGCGGATAGCGCATGGCGAAATCCTGCGCGAGACGCGCCATCGCGTCATAGATCGCGGCATCGCCGTGCGGGTGATAGTTGCCCATCACGTCGCCGGTGATCTTGGCGGACTTGCGGAACGGGCCGTTCGGGGCCAGCCGCAACTCGCGCATCGCGTAAAGGATGCGGCGATGCACGGGCTTCAGCCCGTCGCGCGCATCGGGCAGCGCACGGTGCATGATGGTGGACAGGGCATAGGTCAGGTACCGCTCGCCGATGGCACGGCTCAGCGGCTCGGACTGCGTACCCTCGTCGGGGGCGGGGATCAGATCGTCGGACATGGGCCTTGGATAGGCCGCGCCGCCTGTCCGGTCCAGATCGAAAAGCATGTCTGGAACACCTTGCCGCCCATGGCGTTGGACCGCGGGAACCGGCAAGTTGTCGCGTAAAGGGGTGCATGATGTTCAGACTGGGGTTGCTGATGCTGGGAACGCTGCTGGGGCTGTTCGTGGTGTTGCAAGTCTATGGCGGCGACGACCTGAGGGCTGCACGACGCCCCGCCCCCGCCGCGCCGCAGGGCGCCGCCGCGGATGCGGGCACTCCGGCCCTGGCGGATCGCGCGGCGCCCGCCGGATCGCTGCCAGCGCAGGCCCCCGCCGAGATCATCCCCGCCGCCAGCCAGACACCCGAACAGGTCGAGCGTTTTCCGGGCCCCCCCTTGCAGCCATCGCCCGAATATGCCGGCCGCCCCGCCGAGACCGAGGCTCTGCCTCCGGCGGCGGGTGACGAAGGGCCTGTCCTTTACGTCACGGGCAGCCGCGTCAACATGCGCACGGGCCCGGGCACATCCAACCCCGTGGTCACCTCCCTGAGCAGCGGCACGACCGTCACGGCGATCGGGCCGGTCGGCGGGGACTGGGTGCAGATCCGCACGGGCGGGGGCCAGACGGGTTTCATTGCTGGCCAGTTCCTGTCGCCCGAGGCGCCATGACGCGTGGCCGCGTCCTGATCACCGGCTGCTCCTCGGGGATCGGTCTGGATGCCGCGCGCCGACTGACGGCCGAAGGTTTTCAGGTGGTGGCGACCTGCCGCGATCCCCAGGACATTGCCGCGCGCGGGGCCGAAGGGATGGAATGCTTGGCCTTGGACCTCGCTGACGAGGGCAGCGTGGCGACCTGTGCCGACGCCGCCCTGGCGGGCGGTCCGGTGGATGCGCTTGTCAACAATGCGGCCTTTGCCCTGCCCGGCGCAGTCGAGGACATGCCGCGCGGTGCCTTGCGCGCGATCTTCGAGGTGAACCTTTTCGGCACGCATGACCTGACACGCCGCCTGATCCCCCATTTCCGCGCCCGCGGCACCGGCCGGATCGTCACCATCAGCTCGGTCCTGGGGCTGGTGGGCATTCCCTGGCGTGGCCCTTATGTCGCCACCAAGTTCGCGCTGGAAGGGCTGACCGACGTGCTGCGGCTGGAAATGCACGGCACGCCCGTCAAGGTCGTGCTGATCGAGCCGGGTCCCATCACCAGCCGCATCCGGGAGAACGCCATCCCCCATTTCGAGCGCTGGGTGGATTGGCCCTCCAGTCCACGTGCCGACCAATACCGGGCATCGCTGCTGAAGCGGCTTTACGAACCTGCGGGGAAGGATCGGTTCGAATTGCCCCCTTCGGCCGTCAGCGACCGCATCCTGACGGCGCTGACGATCCCGAATCCTGCGCCGCGCTATTATGTCACGGCTCCGACACGCATTTCGGGAACCGCACGGCGGCTTCTGCCGACCCGGGCTCTGGACTGGTTTGCACGCCGCAGCTAGGGTCGCGACCGAAAGGCGGTGCGTCATGCAAGACAAACCTTTGTTCATCGTCACCATCCTCGCCATCGGCGTGGTGCTGGCCATCCTGATGACCGGCATCGGCGGATTTGCTCGTGGCGGCGAATTCAACCGCAAGCACGGCAACCGGATGATGCGCTGGCGGCTTTACGCGCAGGCCGCAGCCATCGCGATCCTGCTGCTGTTCGTGTGGTGGAGGGCCGGCTGATGGTTGTTCTGAACAAGATCTATACCCGCACCGGCGACAGGGGCGACACTGCCCTGTCGGACGGCACGCGCGTCGCCAAGCACGACCCGCGCGTCGAGGCCTATGGCACCGTGGACGAACTGAACGCGACGCTGGGGCTGTGCCGGCTGCATGCGGCGGGCGATCTGGCTGACAGGATCGCGGTGATCCAGAACGACCTGTTCGATCTGGGGGCCGACCTGTCGCGCCCGAACATGCAGGCGGACGATCAGGCGGGCTATCCGGTATTGCGGATCATCGACGCTCAGGTGGACCGGCTGGAGGCCGAGATCGATGCCATGAACGCCGACCTGCAACCGCTGCGCAGCTTTATCCTGCCTGGCGGCACGGCACTGGCGGCCCACCTGCACCTGTCGCGGACGGTGGCACGTCGCGCCGAGCGGCGCGCAACCGAGCTTCTGGCAGGCGGCGATGTCAATGCCGCGGCCGTGCGCTATCTGAACCGGCTGTCGGACTGGCTTTTCGTCGCGGGGCGTCAGGCCAACGGCGGCGGGACCGAAGACATCCTGTGGATCCCGGGCGCGAGCCGTTAGCGGCCGACAGTTCGGTCGGGCGGACATTCCATCCACGAACGCGGCGTCTTGCGACGTTTTTGCCCTGTCCTTGGGCGAATTGCCTGTCTAACACTTCCCTCCGACAGTTGACGCTAGAAAGGGAGAGAGGCCAATGAAAGTCCTCGTGCCAGTGAAGCGCGTGATCGACTACAACGTGAAGGCCCGCGTGAAGGCGGACGGATCGGGGGTCGATCTGGCGAATGTGAAGATGTCGATGAACCCCTTTGACGAGATCGCCGTCGAGGAGGCGATCCGCCTGAAGGAAAAGGGCGTGGCCACCGAGATCGTGGCCGTGTCCATCGGCGTGAAGCAGGCGGCCGAAACGCTGCGGACTGCGCTGGCCATGGGCGCGGACCGCGCGATCCTGGTGGTGGCCGCCGATGACGTGCATCAGGACATCGAGCCGCTGGCCGTGGCCAAGATCCTGAAGGCCGTGGTCGATCAGGAGCAGCCGCAGCTGGTCATCGCCGGCAAGCAGGCGATCGACAACGACATGAACGCCACGGGCCAGATGCTGTCCGCCCTGCTCGGCTGGAGCCAGGCGACCTTTGCCTCCAAGCTGGAGGTCGAAGGCGACAAGGCCCGGGTCACCCGCGAGGTCGATGGAGGCCTCCAGACGATCGAGGTCAGGCTACCCGCGATCGTCACCGCCGACCTGCGGCTGAACGAGCCCCGCTATGCCTCGCTTCCGAACATCATGAAGGCGAAGAAGAAGCCTTTGGATGAGAAGACGGCCGCCGATTACGGCGTGGACGTCACCCCGCGCCTGACCGTCACCGGCACGCGCGAGCCCGAGGGCCGCAAGGCGGGGATCAAGGTCGGCTCGGTGGACGAGCTGGTGTCGAAACTGAGAGAGGCGGGGATCGTGTGATGGCTGTTCTTCTTCTGGCCGAAGTCACCAATGGCGAATTGAACCGTGACGCGACCGCCAAGGCCGTCAATGCCGCCGCCCCCCTGGGCGAGGTGACGGTGCTTTGTGCCGGCGCCCAGGCCCGCGCCGCCGCCGATGCGGCCGCGACCATTGCCGGCACCGCGCGCGTGCTGGTGGCCGAGGACGCGCGCTATGGCCACCGGCTGGCCGAACCGACTGCCGCGCTGCTGGTCAGCATGGCGGGCGATTATTCCCACATCGTGGCCCCAGCCACCACGGACGCCAAGAACGTCATGCCCCGCGTGGCGGCGCTTCTTGACGTGATGGTGATCTCGGAGGTGCAGACGGTGGTGGATGCCGACACCTTTGAGCGGTCGGTCTATGCGGGCAACGCCATCCAGACGGTCCGCTCGTCGGACCCCGTCAAGGTCCTGACCATCCGCACGACCAGCTTCGAGGCTGCCGGAGAGGCGGCGGCGGCGCCCGTGTCGGAGGCCACCCTGGCCGAGGATCCGGGTCTCTCGGCTTGGCTGAACGATGAAACTGCAAAGAGCGACCGCCCCGAGCTGACCTCGGCCGGCCGTGTGGTGTCGGGCGGCCGCGCGCTTGGCTCGCGTGAGCAGTTCGTGCTGATCGAGCAGCTGGCCGACAAGCTGGGCGCTGCCGTGGGCGCATCCCGCGCGGCGGTCGACTCGGGCTATGCCCCCAATGACTGGCAGGTGGGCCAGACCGGCAAGGTCGTGGCGCCCGCGCTGTACGTCGCCGTGGGCATCTCGGGCGCCATCCAGCACCTGGCCGGCATGAAGGACAGCAAGGTCATCGTCGCCATCAACAAGGACGAGGAGGCTCCCATCTTCCAGGTTGCCGATTACGGCCTGGTCGGAGACCTCTTCACCCTCGTGCCGGAACTGACCGAGAAGCTGTAAGGTATCGTCTGCGCACGAACCTCCCGGAAGAGGCGCCGCAGGTGCAGGGAACAGCGCCCTTTTCGCCGGCCCGTCGCATTGCCGCCCCCGCCCTTGGGGGCGGTTTTGCATTGCAGCACGCTGCAGCCCGCCCTATCGTCCCGGCGACGGAAACCAGAGGTGCACAGATGGCAATTCAAACGGTTGGCGTGATCGGTGCGGGTCAGATGGGCAACGGCATCGCCCATGTCTTCGCCGTCGCCGGCTATGACGTGCTTCTGACCGACATCAGCCGAGACTCTCTGGACAAGGCAATCGCGCTGATCGACCGGAACCTGGAACGGCAGGTCAGCCGGGACAAGATCACCGCCGCGGACAAGGCGGCGGCCATGGGGCGCCTCCGCACCACCATGACCCTGTCCGACCTGGGGCGCACCGATCTGGTGATCGAGGCCGCCACCGAACGCGAAACCGTCAAGCAGGCCATCTTCGAGGACCTTGTCCCGCACCTGAAGCCCGAGACGATCCTGACCTCGAACACGTCCTCGATCTCGATCACCCGCCTGGCCAGCCGAACGGACCGGCCGGAAAAGTTCATGGGCTTCCATTTCATGAACCCCGTTCCGGTGATGCAACTGGTGGAGTTGATCCGCGGCATCGCAACCGATGAGCCGACCTACAAGACGCTGCTCGGGGTTGTGGAGTCCTTGGGCAAGACGGCGGCCAGTGCCGAGGATTTCCCGGCATTCATCGTCAACCGCATCCTGATGCCGATGATCAACGAGGCCGTTTATACGCTTTACGAAGGCGTCGGCTCGGTCCAGTCGATCGACCTCGCGATGAAGCTGGGCACCAACCACCCGATGGGTCCGCTGGAACTGGCCGACTTCATCGGATTGGACACCTGTCTGGCCATCATGAACGTGCTGCACGACGGTCTGGCAGACACCAAGTACCGGCCCTGCCCCCTTCTTACGAAATATGTCGAGGCTGGGTGGCTGGGCCGCAAGACCAACCGCGGCTTTTACGATTATCGCGGCGACACCCCGGTTCCGACGCGCTGAATGTCGGAATCAGACGGTCGCACCGCGGGAATCCGTTCTTGACTGAGCGGAAAATCAACAAACCCGACAGGAGAGACCCATGACCAAGCCGATCCTTGCCGCCGCCCTCGCGCTGAGCGCCTTGACGACGTTTCCCGCCTTCGCCCAGGATCCTGCCAGTTGCAGCACGGTTCGTCTGTCCGACCCCGGCTGGACCGACATCACTGCCACGAATGGCGTGGCCGCCGTCCTGCTGAATGCACTCGGCTATCAAGCCGATATCGCGACCCTCTCGGTCCCGGTCGGCTATGAGGCGCTCAAGGGTGCCCAAACCGATGTCTTTCTGGGCAACTGGATGCCCGCGCAGACCCGCTTCCGCGAGGATCTGGACGCCGCCGGCGGCATCACCGAACTGGCGCAGAACCTCGAGGGCGCCAAGTTCACCCTGGCCGTCAATCCTGCCGGTGCAGAATTGAACGTCGCCGATTTCGCGGACCTGGATGCGCATCGCGAGGC
The DNA here is from genome assembly GCA_016869875.1 of Alphaproteobacteria bacterium. Classification (GTDB taxonomy): domain Bacteria; phylum Pseudomonadota; class Alphaproteobacteria; order Rhodobacterales; family Rhodobacteraceae; genus Paracoccus. Next base: position 13,393 of record VGDE01000012.1, on the reverse strand, counting down.
ATTTGAGGGCAAGATCTATGGAATCGAACCGGGCGCACCGGCCAACCAGTCGATCCAGGCGATGATCGACGCCGACCAGTTCGGTCTGGGCGACTGGGAACTGGTCGAAAGCGGAGAGCAGGCGATGCTGGCCCAGGTGACCCGCAACCGCACCACCCCCACGGTCTTTCTGGCCTGGGCCCCGCATCCGATGAACGAGGCGATCGACATCACCTATCTGTCGGGCGGGGATGAGCAGTTCGGCCCGAACTATGGCGGCGCCACCGTTCACACGCTGGCGCGCGAAGAATGGGCGCAGACATGTCCCAATGCCGCCAAGCTGTTCAGCCAGCTGGTTTTTGATGTGCCGATGGAAAACCAGCTGATGGGCGAGATCCTGGACGACGGCATGGGCGCTCAGGCTGCGGCGCGCGAATGGCTGGCCGCCAATCCGCAGGCAATGGAGCCGTGGCTGGACGGCGTGACCACGCTGGACGGGCAGCCGGCACTGCCGGCGGTTCAGTCAGCCGTGAACGGGTGATCTGTTGCGACCAAACATCCTGATCCTGATGGCGGATCAGCTGTCGGGGGTTCTTTTCCCCGACGGCCCCGCCGACTTCCTGCACGCCCCGAACCTCCGGCGGCTGGCGGAACGTTCGACCCGCTTTGCCAACGCCTATACCGGCAGCCCGCTTTGTGCGCCGGGCCGGGCAAGCTTCATGTCGGGCCAGTTGCCCCGCCGCACGCGGGTCTATGACAACGCGGCCGAATTCGCCTCGGACATCCCGACCTATGCCCATCACCTGCGCCGGGCGGGCTGGCACACCTGCCTGTCGGGCAAGATGCATTTCGTTGGGCCCGACCAGCTGCACGGCTTCGAGGAACGGCTCACGACCGACATCTACCCCGCCGATTTCGGCTGGACCCCGGACTACCGCAAACCGGGCGAGCGGATCGACTGGTGGTATCACAACCTCGGCTCGGTCACGGGCGCAGGGGTGGCAGAGATCACCAACCAGCTGGAATATGACGACGAGGTCGCCTACCATGCCTGCCGCAAGCTCTATGACCTTGCGCGGGGCAAGGACGACCGGCCCTGGTGCCTGACCGTCAGCTTCACCCATCCGCACGATCCGTTTGTCGCGCGGCGCAAGCACTGGGACCTTTACGAAGACGCGCCCGAGCTGGCGCCGCCGACGCCAATTCCCTACGAGGAGCAGGACCCCCATTCGCGGCGCCTGATGGACGCCTGCGATTTCCGCGCGCTGGAAATCACGGACAAGCACATCCGCCGCGCCCGCCAAGGTTACTTCGCCAATATCAGCTATGTCGATGACAAGATCGGCGAGATCCTGGACGTGCTGGAGGCGACGCGGCAAGAGGCGATCATCCTGTTCCTGTCCGACCACGGCGAGATGCTGGGTGAGCGTGGCCTTTGGTTCAAGATGAACTTCTTTGAGGGCTCGGCCCGTGTGCCGCTGATGATCAGCGCGGCGGGGATGAAGCCGGGGCGGGTCGATCAGCCCGTCAGCACCATCGACGTCCTGCCGACGCTCTGCGATCTGGCCGGGCTGCCCATGGACGAGATCGCGCCCTGGACCGACGGCGTGTCGCTGGCGCAGGGCGGCGAGCGCGGCCCGGTGCCGATGGAATATGCGGCCGAGGGCAGCGTCGCGCCTCTGGTCGCGCTGCGGGACGGACGCTGGAAATACGTCCAATGCGCCGCCGATCCCGAGATGCTGTTCGACCTGGAGACCGATCCGGACGAGCGGGTGAACCTTGCCGCCGATCCTGCCCATGCGGAGACCCTGGTGCGGCTTCGGGGGTTGGCGGGGGACCGCTGGAACCTCGACGCCTACGACGCCGAGGTGAGGCAGAGCCAGGCGCGGCGCTGGATCGTCTACGAGGCGCTGCGGAACGGGGCCTACTATCCGTGGGACCACCAGCCGCTGCAGAAGGCGTCCGAGCGCTACATGCGCAACCACATGGACCTGAACGTGCTGGAGGAAAGCCAGCGCTTCCCGCGCGGCGAATGAAAAAGGCGGGGCCGGTCATCCCGGCCCCGGTCTTGCGGGTTCAGGCCTGGGGGAAATCGCGAGTCTCGGTCTTCTCGCCGCGTTTTTCCATGAACTGGTCGAACTCGGCCTTGTCCTTCGCCTCGCGCAGCTTCGCAAGGAACTCGTTGAACTCGCGATGCTCGTCCTCGAGCCGCTTCAGCGTCTGCGCGCGATAGGCATCAAAGGCGGTGTTACCGGTCGAGCGCGCGGCATGGCGCGACGAATAGCTGCGTTTGCTGCATCCAAACATGCGTTTGCTCCAGATCATATAGACAAGAAGGGCAAGGCCAATGGGCCAGAAGGCGATAAAGCCCAGGATCATGGCGATGATCCAGGCGGCGCGTCCGCGTCCATCCAGCCAGTCCCGCCCACGAGCCATAAACTCGCCGAAGCGGGGAGCGTCCGGCGCGGGGCGAAGGACCTCGGGCACAGTGTTCATCTTGAGTCTCCCTATGTTAATGTTAATCACATTTACATAAATGGGCGGTGTAAGGTCTGCGTCAAGATGATCGCCAAGATTTCTTACTCCGAGATCAGGCCCAAGCCGCGCAGATAGATGATCGCGCCGCTTTCGAGCATTTCCGAAGAGGACACCGGGCTGCGGCTGCCGGGTCTGCCACGGCCGAACAGTTCGACCACACCGTGGCTCAGGGCCCAGATGTGGTTGGCCACCATGCGCGAGGGCGGTCTTTCCGCGGGCGGCAGGCGCATTGCCAGAGCCTCGGCCGCCGTCACCAGCACACCTTGCGCACGTCCCGAAGCGGTCGCCAGATCAGCATTGCCTGCAATCGAGATGCCGGATTCGAACATGGCCATGTAATAGCCCGGCCGGTCCGCCGCAAAATCCAGATAAGCCTGCCCCATCCTCAGGAATGCAGTCAATGCCCTTGGCCTGCCGCTGTCGAAGGCTGCCTCCAGCCGACCGGCGAACTCGATGAAACCTTGGCGGGCAACCTCCTCCAGCAGATCCTCGCGCCCCTTGAAGTGCCGGTAAGGTGCTGCCGCCGAGACCCCGGCACGTCGCGCGGCTTCCGTCAGGGTGAATGCCTGCGGACCCTGTTCCTCAATCAATGCGGCGGTCGCCTCCACCAGAGCTTGGCGCAGGTTGCCGTGGTGATAGGATTTGCGTTCCGGCACTACATGCCTTCGCCGAAATAGTCCGCCACAAGAGCTTCGAGCGCGTCGGCGAGTGCGGCGGCTTCGGGTCCTGTTGTCGTCACACGGATCTGGCTGCCGCGCGGGGCGGTCAGCATCAGCAATCCCATGATGGAATCGCCCGACACGCTCATGCCATCCTTTTCAACCTGCGCCTGGGCATCGAAGCGCTCGACCACATCGACGAATTTCGCACTGGCCCGCGCATGAAGGCCCTTGACGTTGATGATGGACAGGTCACGTGTGATGGCCCCGCTCATCTCGCGCGGCTTTCGCGATCAAGGGCTGCCTCGACAGGCACGTTGTAGGAGTTGATGTACTTGCGGCCCGCTTCCTTGGCAAAGGACACCGCGTCGATGACCGGCAGGTGCCGTGACTTGGCCAGCTTGACCAGCATGGGCAGGTTCGCGCCGTAAAGGATCGTGCGCCCATGCACGGAGCAGGCCGGCAGCGACAGGTTCGATGGCGAGCCGCCGAACAGGTCGGTCACCAGCACCACTCCATCGCCAAGATCGACGGCATCCGCAGCCGCCTTGATTTCCGCAGTCTTGGCCGCGCGGTCATGATCGTCTTCGATCGCGACAGCTGCGATGCCTACCTGCGGGCCCACGACATGTTCGACAGCGGACAGATACTCCCGCGCCAACCCGCCATGCGCTACGATGACAATTCCGATCAACGCGCCCCACCAAGTTCAAAAGCCCGCACCGTTACGACGCCTGCCTCTGCGTCGGTCGTGCCTCGCCACCGGGCGATGCGTCTCCGCCAGAAAGCAGCGCCGCCCCACGACGCTCGAGTTCCCTGTGTCTTATTGACACCGGCCAGCCTGCATCCGCAAGCGCAACAGCCATCATTTCCACCAAAGTGACGGAACGGTGTTGTCCACCGGTACATCCGAAACCAATCGCAAGATGCGATTTTCCTTCATCCATATGGGCCGGAAGAAGGAACTCCACAAGATCCCGGGTGCGCCTGAAGAACTCGGCGAATCGAGGATCGGCGGTCACATAGGTCTGAACCTCGTCATTGCGGCCATCCAGCGGGCGCAGCGCGGGTTCCCAATGCGGGTTGGTCAGGAACCGGCAGTCGAACATCAAGTCCAGCCCGCGCGGCACCCCCCTCTTGTAGCTGAAGGAATGAAGCGAAACGCTGAGCCGATGATCAGGGCGGATGTCGAAAACACGCGTCAGCTCCGCCTTTAGGTCATGGGGCGACAGTTCGGTCGTGTCGATCAGGATCTCGGCCCGTGCCCGGATGGGCGCCAGCAGGTCGATCTCCGCCAGCACGCCCGCCATCGGCTCCTGGTCGGGCGTCAGCGGATGACGGCGGCGCGTCTCATTGTAGCGCCGCACGAGCGCGTCGGCACTGCAATCCAGGAAGAGCACCTCGGGAGAGTAATCCGGATGCCGCGTCAGGCGGTCGATCAGTTCGATGAGGTTGAAGGCGGAAAAGTCCCGGTTGCGGACATCGACCCCCAAGGCCAGCGGCACCGGTCGCGGAGGCCCGTCCAGCAGCCGCGGGATCAGCGACAGGGGCAGGTTGTCGATGGCTTCGAAGCCAAGATCCTCCAGCACGTTGATGGCGGTGGAGCGGCCCGCTCCCGACGGCCCCGTCACCAGAACCAATCGCTGCCCTTGCGTGGCAGCATCGTTGCCGGGCATTGCGTGATAGGCCATTCCGCTTCCTCTCCCATCGGTTCGGTCAATCAGGCCAGACGCTTGCCCAGCATGAGCTGCCGCAGCGCAGCGTAAAGATGCGGCCGATACGGACCCAGCACAAGGGAAACCCGGACCCCCAGCCACTCTTGGTGCAGGTGCTGTGGCAAACGATCCTCTTCCCTTCGTCCCAGGTCGCATGCCAGCGCCACGGGCACCGGCTCCACCGGCTCAGCGGACAAGAGGCCTATCCTCCGCGCCTCGATCCGGCCCCGCAGCGGAGGTGGAACCGAAGCCAGCAGTTGCCCCCCTGACAGCTTGAGGTCCGTGCGATCGTCAGCCACCAGACCTGCGCCCACCGCCATCAGTTCAAGCGCCAAGGACGATTTTCCCGCACCCGAAGGCCCAAGGATCACCAGCCCCTTCCCTTGCAGCGCCACGGTCGTTGCATGCAGCTGAATCATCGAATCACCTCTCCTTCATCATGCGCCGACCATGGTTAATTTTCCGTTTCCTTCTGCCGAAGGAGGCATCTTCAGGTTCTGATGGCGATAACATTTGTTGTTTGCGCTAACCGTTTGCGCTGCCTTGTTCCGTGGCGGAACTGCCATGTTATAGCCGCTTAGTTGTCAAACATCAGACAGCGACCCCAAACCAGCCACGGAGCTTTGGACCATGACCACGCGCGTAAACCCCAACTGCCGGCTTGAGGATCAGGGAATCGTGGGGCTGGGCCGGGTTTATTACAACCTCCTCGAACCCGCGCTCATGACGGAAGCGGTGGCGCGGGGCGAAGGTCAGCTGGGGCTGGGGGGCACCTTTCTTGTCTCGACCGGCGCTCATACCGGCCGCTCGCCGAAGGACAAGTTCGTGGTCCGCACGCCCTCGGTCGAAAGTTCGATCTGGTGGGACAACAACAAGGCGATGGCACCAGACGCGTTCGACCAACTGCACCAGGACATGCTGGAGCACATGAAGGGCCGCGACTACTTCGTTCAGGACCTGTTCGGTGGGGCGGATGCCGGCAACCGTTTGGACGTGCGCGTCATCACGGAACTGGCTTGGCACAATCTCTTCATCCGCCACTTGCTGCGCCGTCCCGAGGCTGATGAGCTGGCCAGCTTCCAGCCAGACTTCACCATCATCAACTGCCCCGGCTTCAAGGCCGATCCGGCGCGCCACGGCTGCCGCAGCGAAACCGTGATCGCGATGAACTTCGACAAGAAGCTGATCCTGATCGCCAACACCGCCTATGCAGGTGAAAACAAGAAGTCGGTCTTCACGCTGCTGAACTATCTGCTGCCGGAAAAGGGCATCATGCCGATGCACTGCAGCGCCAATCATGCCCCCGGCAATCCCGACGACAGCGCCGTCTTCTTCGGCCTCTCGGGCACCGGAAAGACGACGCTCTCGGCCGATCCGTCGCGCGTCCTGATCGGCGATGACGAACACGGCTGGTCCGACACCGGCATCTTCAACTTCGAGGGCGGCTGCTACGCCAAGACCATCAACCTGTCTGCCCAGGCCGAACCCGAGATCCACGCGACCACCAGCCGCTTTGCCACGGTGATCGAGAACATGGTCTTCGATGCCGACACGCTGGAACTGGATTTCGAGAACAACTCGATCACCGACAACATGCGCTGCGCCTATCCGCTGGAGGCGATCTCGAATGCTTCCGCCACCAGCCTCGGCGGGCACCCCAAGAACGTCATCATGCTGACCTGCGACGCCTACGGTGTGCTGCCGCCCATCGCGCGGCTGACGCCGGCACAGGCGATGTACCACTTCCTGTCGGGCTTCACCTCGAAGACCCCGGGTACCGAGGTCGGCGTGACCGAGCCGATCCCGACCTTCTCGACCTGCTTCGGCGCCCCCTTCATGCCGCGCCGCCCCGAGGTCTATGGCAAATTGCTGCAGGAAAAGATCGCCCAGCACGGCGCGTCCTGCTGGCTGGTCAACACCGGCTGGACCGGCGGCGCGTTCGGGACGGGGAAGCGCATGCCCATCGCCGCGACCCGCGCCCTGCTGGCGGCGGCCCTCGACGGCAGCCTGAACGACGTGCAGTTCCGCCGCGACCCGAATTTCGGCTTTGAAGTTCCGGTCAGCGTCCCGGGCGTCGAGGACAAGCTGCTCGACCCGCGTCAGACCTGGGCGGATCCGGCCGCCTATGACGCACAGGCGCAGAAGCTCGTGCAGATGTTCTGCGACAACTTCGCCCAGTACCTGGACGCAATCGATGACGAGGTTCGCGCCGCCGCCATTGGCTAGGAGACGAACCCAAAAAATCGGACACAACCGGAAAGGCCGCGCCAGAGGCGCGGCCTTTCCTTGTGTCTTCGGCTGGCCACAGGCCAGCCGTCCATGCGTTCAGACACCCAAGCAGTGCCGAACGATCGCCTTCTGGGCGTGCAGACGGTTCTCCGCCTCGTCAAAGATCACGGAATTCGGGCCGTCCATCACCTCGCTTGTCACCTCGTCATCGCGATGTGCGGGCAGACAGTGCATGAAGAGGGCGTCCTCCTTGGCTTTGGCCATCAGGGCACTGTTCACTTGATAGCCGCGCAACTGGTTGTGGCGCCGCTCCTTGGCGGACTGCGGGTCGTGCATGCTGACCCAGGTGTCGGTGACCACAAGATCCGCACCCTGGACCGCCTTGTGGGGGTCGCGCTCGATCGTGATGGGGCGGCCCATCCGGGCGGCATAGTCCAGGCACTCGCGCTCCGGGTCCAGCGGGGGCGGGCCGGTAAAGGTCAGGTCAAAGCCGAACTGCCCGGCAGCATGGGCAAAGCTGGCAAAGACGTTGTTGCCATCGCCCGACCAGACGACCTTCTTGTCTGCGATGGGCCCGCGATGTTCCTCGAAGGTCATCACGTCAGCCATGATCTGGCAGGGATGGGTGCGGTTGGTCAGCCCGTTGATGACCGGAACCGTGGCATGCTCGGCCATCTCCAGCAGGGTGGCTTCCTCAAAGGTCCGGATCATGATCAGATCGACATAGCGCGACAGGACCCGGGCCGTGTCGGCAATGGTTTCGCCGTGCCCCAGCTGCATTTCCGATCCCGATAGGATCATCGTCTGTCCACCCATCTGCCGGACGCCCATGTCAAAGCTGACCCGTGTCCGGGTAGAGGGCTTTTCAAAGATCAGCGCCACCATGCGCCCCGCCAGCGGCTGTTCGTCATCCAGGGTGCCCTTGGGTCGTCCGCCACGGGCGGTCTTCATGGCGCGCGCCATGTCGATGATCGATCTCAGCCTGTCGCGGTCAGTGGTGTGAATATCCAGAAAATGCGTCATCGGTCTGTCTTTCGGCGATTTTCGCAAGCAAGCCCGCTTGCGGGGTCCGGGTCAAGGGGGGCGCTGCCCCCGCCGCACAGACATGCGGCTCTCCGGGAGATCGGCACACAGAAGATGGCGTCATCGAAGCCGCGTCATCACGCGCGCCGGATGGCCCTCGGCATCCAGCCGAACCTGATCCCCGGCAAAGCCCGCGGTTTCAAAGGCTCGGATGGCACGCAGATTGGTGGGGGCGGGATCGACGGCAACCGCCGTGGCCTGCCGCAGCAGCAGGTCGCCAAGCGCACGTATCCAGCCGCCGCCGTGGCCCAAGCCCTCCGGCGCGGCAAGAACGTCCATCGCGATCGCATCGGGCGGCAGGTCGGCAAAATGCGGCGCCTGCCATTCCTGCGCCCGGAAATGCTGGACATAGGCGATGGGCTGATCCCCCAGCAGCACGATCCGCTGCGTCATGGCGGGATTTTCCATATCCTCGGTCACAAGCCCAAGCTGGTGTTGCGCGCCGGGCCACCACGCGGCGACCACGGGCGAGGCAAGCCAGCCGGCCAGCATCGGCAGGTCCGCAGCGACCAGCGACCTGAAGCCATAGTCAGGCATCCAGTTCCGCCGCCGCACGGTCCAGCCGCCTGACCGCCTCGGCGATGTCGGCATCCTCGATGTTCAGCGGCGGCAGCAGGCGCAGCGTGTTGTCGGCCGCCGGCACTGTCAGGATGTGCTGGGCATAGCCCGCCTTGACCAGGTCCACCGGCGCCACCTTGCATTTCAGCCCCAGCATCAGGCCCTGTCCGCGCACTGCCTCGAACACTTCGGGATGGGCTGCGACCAGGCCCTCCAGCTTCTGGCGGAACAGCGCACCCTTGCGGTTCACCTCGGCCAGAAAGGCGTCGTCGGCCACGATCTCCATGACCCGCGCGCCCACGGCGCAGGCCAAGGGATTGCCGCCATAGGTGGAACCATGGGTGCCCGCCACCATCGGACGGGCCGCCGCCTCGGATGCAAGCACCGCGCCCAACGGGAAGCCGCCGCCAATGCCCTTGGCCACCATCATCAGGTCGGGCGTGATCCCGGCATATTCATGCGCGAACAGCCGTCCTGTCCGCCCCATGCCGCATTGCACCTCGTCCAGGACCAGCAGCGCCCCGGTCCGGTCGCAAAGCTCGCGGATGCGCTTCAGTTCGGCATCGGGCAGCGGGCGAATGCCGCCTTCGCCCTGGACCGGCTCGATCATCACGGCGGCCGTGCGGTCGCTGATGGCCCCCTCGAGGGCCTCAAGATCGCCCCATGGCAGCGTGCGAAAGCCCGGCATCAGGGGGCCAAAGCCCTTGACCATCTTTTCCGCGCCCGAGGCCGCGATGGCACCTGTCGAACGCCCGTGAAAGGCCCCTTCGAAGGTCAGGATCTCGATGCGTTCGGGATCGCCGGCATGATCCCAGAACTTGCGGACCATCTTGATCGCCATTTCGGCTGCCTCCGTGCCGGAATTGGTAAAGAAGACCGTGTCGGCAAAGGTCCGGTCGACCAGCAGGTCGGCCAGCCGCTCCTGCTCGGGGATCTGGTACAGGTTCGAGACATGCCAGATCCGTCCCGCCTGCCCGGTCAGCGCCGCGACAAGATCGGGGTTGGCATGGCCCAGCACGTTCACGGCGATACCCGCGCCCAGATCCAGATATCGCGTGCCGTCGGCGGTGATGGCCCAGGAACCCTCGCCCCGCTCGAAGGCAAGAGGGGCACGGTTATAGGTCGGCAGAACGTGCGAAATCATGGCGGATTCCCCGAATGTCAGGACAGATTGTGAAGGGCAGGGATGATCGGACGGTGACGGGACGTCAACGTCGCGGACGGGCAAGACGGGCGGTCCGGGTGATCATGCGTCCGCCATAGCGGCAAATGGACCCTGGCGCAATCACGGTTTCATCCGATAGCCCGATTTCAGCCAGCGCCAGGCGATGAACAGCACGACCCCCACGACCGCCGCGCAGATCAGCAGCCCCCGCAGGGGTGGGGCGTCGCTGATCCCCGTGACGCCAAAGCGCGCCCCGTCGATCAGGTAAAAGATCGGGTTCCAGTGCGACAGCGTGTTGAACGGCTCGGGCAATGCCTGCACGGAATAAAAGGTGCCCGACAGAAAGCTCAGCGGCGTGATGATGAAGTTCGTGATCGCCGCCATCTGGTCGAACTTCTGCGCCAGGATGCCGGCCAGGATGCCCAGCCCCCCCAGCAGCAGCGCCGCCAGCAGGACAAAGCACAGCGTCCACAGGGGATGCGCGATGCCGCGCCCGGTGACCAGCATCATGCCCGTGCCGATCACCGTCGCCACCAGCCCCGCGCGCACCACCGATCCGGCCAGGTAGCCGGCCAGCAGCTCGCCCGTCGACAGGGGCGGCATCAGCGTGTCCACGATGTTGCCCTGCACCTTGGCTGCTGTAATCGAGCTGGAGGTGTTGGCGAACGCGTTCTGGATCACCGTCATCATCAGGATGCCCGGCCCCAGGAAGACCAGATAGGGCAGGCCCATGACCTCTCCGCGCCCCTGCCCCAGCGCCAGGGCGAAAACCAGCACGAACAGGCCTGCTGTCATCAGCGGGGCGAAGATCGTCTGTTGCCAGACGGCCATGAAGCGCATGACCTCTCGCCGGGCCAGGGTTCGCAGTCCCAGCCAGTTGACGTGGCCGAAACGGCGGACGCCCATGGCCCGGTCCTGGGCCTCGCCTGAGGGGGCGCGATCATGTATCGTCTGGGGGGTCATCTTGCGGTCCTTGAATTTCTGCGCATCGGCGGCTAAATCTCGGCATCCCGTTTCTGACGGGACCAATCGAAGGTTTCAAGATGGGGCGGCAGGCAAGACCCGCCCGGAAAGGCAGCCATGTCCTGGACGGATGAACGTGTCGAGACGCTCAAGCGCATGTGGTCGGATGGCCAGTCGGCCAGCGCCATCGCCAAGGAGTTGGGCGGGGTGACCCGCAACGCGGTCATCGGCAAGGTCCATCGCCTGGGCCTGTCCAACCGCAACGAGGAGGCCGAGGCCGCACCCGCGCCCCAGCCCGCGCCCGAGCCCGTGGCCGAGAAAAAGCCCGCCAAGCCCGCGCCCCAGCCAGCCGCCGCGCGCCCCGAACCCCTGCCCGAGCCGGAACCCGAGCCGGTCGAAGCCGAGGTCCAGCCCGTCTTCACGCCCGTTCCTCGCCGACCCATCGTGCCGGCCGGCCAGCCCCTGCCCCCGCAGCCCTCGGCCAACGAGATCAGCCCCGAAGCCCTGGCCTCGGTCCGCGAGGTCGAGAAGCGCGCCCGCAAGCTGACCCTGATGGAACTGACCGAGCGGACCTGCAAGTGGCCGATCGGCGACCCGGCCACGGACAAGTTCTGGTTCTGCGGCCTCCCCTCGGTTTCCGGCAAGCCCTATTGCGAGGCCCATGTGGGCGTGGCCTTCCAGCCCATGAGTTCGCGCCGCGATCGCCGGCGGTAAAGCTTTTCATGGCTGCCTATGAGCGCCGCCCTTCGGGGCGGCCTTTTCATGTCGGCAGGCCCGCTCCGCTCACCCTGCAGGATTGCCTTGATCAAAAGGCCGCGGATGCCGCCGCATCATTCGAGGCGGAAACGGCTGTCCCGCTCGGGTCACTCGCCCAGGCGATATCGGTCGTCCTGCCTGATCGATTGCAAAAAGACAGCGACCCGTTCGGCATAGGCTTCGACATCATCGGCTCGGCTTCCCCAGTCCGCAAGCCAGTCAAAGAGCGAGGCCGCCGCTCGGTCGGAAAACCGCATCTCCCATCCCTCGAACAGCCTTTTTTCCAACGAGCCTTGGTCAAGAACTGTCATGTTCAGATGGCGATCGTCCTGGTGCAGCGCATCCAGCAGCCGAAAGAGGCGCAGGCGCGGTCCTTCCAGCCATTGAAAGAACATGCCGTTCTCGTAGTGAAGACATCCGGTCAGACTTAGCATCCGGTTGCTGCGGCGTGCCTTTTCCAGGATTTGGTCGATCTCGCCCCGATCCAGTCCCGGCCGCGCCATGCTCCTGTAAAGACAGTAGCCCAGTCGCTCATCCTGGGCCGGGCCCGCAGTTGCCTGTTCTTCATGGGAACCCGCTGCCATTCATTTTTCCTGCATGTTCATCGTGCTTTATCTGGCCCGACACCTTTATCTTGTACGCACAAAGGAAGCATCTTGATAAATGCAGATCGGACATGACCCGGTCGCGTGGCAGCCGCACGCCTTGTCGATATCCCGACCCCGCACTCCCGGCAGGTCCGCAGCAGACAGGCCCATGCCATGGTCAGGAGTTCATCTTGCGGCCGATCTCACGTGCTGCGAGTGACAATCAGCAGGTCCGAAGCCGAAGGCCTTTCGAACCTAACCTGTCCGCCTGCAGGGTCTGAACCGCTGACGCGACTTTTCGTGGGCCAATGGAGGACCAGACAGCAGGCTGTCCCTCAGGGTTGCGCATGGATGCAATTGGCAATCATCAGGTCGAGGATCAGGACAGGATGCGTCTGGCCGAGCCATGAAAACGCCTGCGATGACGTCCGTTTCGCCCGGTATGGCTGGTCATGTTCCGGCACCCGGGCGCCACTCCACCTTCCTGTCTGCGATGCGCATGGCCTTCCCTTCGCGGCCCAAGGTGGCTAAGGAAGGCGCCGATCCCGAAAGGACCCAATCCATGTCCCGCCACCTCATCACCTCTGCCCTGCCCTACATCAATGGCATCAAGCATCTGGGCAACCTCGTCGGCTCTCAATTGCCGGCGGATCTGTATGCCCGCTATCTGCGGGCGCGGGGCCATGAAGTGATGTTCATCTGCGCCACCGATGAACATGGCACCCCGGCCGAACTGGCGGCCGCCAAGACCGGCGAGGCCGTGGCCGACTATTGCGCGCGGATGCATGCCGAACAGGCACGGCTGGCGGAAGGTTTCGGCCTGTCCTTTGACCACTACGGCCGCTCCTCCAGCGACCGCAACCGCATGCTGACCCAGCACTTTGCCGGGCGGCTGGCCGAGAACGGCTATATCCGCGAGGTCATTGAAAAGCAGGTCTACTCCCACGCCGATGGCCGCTTTCTGCCCGACCGCTACATCGAGGGCACCTGCCCCAACTGCGGTTACGACAAGGCACGGGGCGACCAGTGCGAGAACTGCACCAAGCAACTGGACCCGACCGACCTGATCGAGCCGCGCAGCGCCATCAGCGGCTCCACCGACCTCGAGGTCCGCGAAACCAAGCACCTTTACCTGCGGCAGTCCGCGCTGAAGGACCAGAT
>VGDE01000011.1 GCA_016869875.1 Alphaproteobacteria bacterium | reverse complement strand
GCAACTTCAGCGCCGCATCCGGCGCACTGGCACGCTGGTGAGGTAACGATGGCGCTTTATCCCGATCTCGAGGCGCTGGACCAGCTGGCCGAGCACATCAAGCTGCGCCGCCCCAACGAGGTGGTCGATGCCGTCGTCACCAATGGCGACCTGACGGTGACGGCCACGGCGGCCGGCATCCTGGACCTGATCGAGTTCCTGCGCAGCGACAGCTCTTGCCGGTTCTCGACCCTGGTGGACATCACGGCGGTGGATTATCCCTCGCGGCAGCACCGGTTCGACGTGGTCTGGCACTTTTTGTCGATGTACCAGAACCACCGCATCCGCGTGAAGGTCGCGATCCGCGAGGACGAGATGCTGCCGACGCTGACCGGCATCCATCCCTGCGCCAACTGGTTCGAGCGCGAGATCTTCGACATGTTCGGGATCCTGTTCTCGGGGCATCCCGACATGCGGCGAATCCTGACGGACTATGGTTTTTCGGGCCATCCGCTGCGCAAGGACTTTCCGACCACGGGCTATGTCGAGGTCCGCTATGACGAGGCCGAAAAGCGCGTGATCTATGAGCCGGTGAAACTGGTCCAGGAATACCGCCAGTTCGATTTCCTCTCGCCGTGGGAGGGGGTGCAATACGCGCTTCCCGGCGATGAGAAAAGCAAGGGGTAAGGTGATGGACGGCGACATCCGCAACAACGCCTATGACGACGGCAGCCACGACGCGCTGACCGCCGAACAGAGCATCCGCAAGTTCAACATCAACTTCGGCCCTCAGCACCCTGCGGCCCACGGCGTGCTGCGTCTGGTTCTGGAGCTGGATGGCGAGATCGTCGAGCGCGCCGATCCCCATATCGGCCTGCTGCATCGCGGCACCGAAAAGCTGATGGAAAGCCGCACCTACCTGCAGAACCTGCCTTATTTCGACCGGCTGGACTATGTGTCCCCCATGAACCAGGAACATGCCTGGTGCCTGGCAATCGAACGCATGACGGGCACGGTCATTCCCCGCCGCGCCAGCCTGATCCGCGTCCTGTACTGCGAGATCGGCCGCATCCTGAACCACCTGATGGGTCTGACGACCGGAATGCTGGACATCGGCGCACTTACCCCGCCCTTGTGGGGGTTCGAGGCGCGCGAACAGCTGATGATCTTTTACGAACGTGCCTCGGGGGCGCGGCTTCATGCAGCCTATTTCCGGCCGGGCGGTGTCCATCAGGACCTGCCCCCTGACCTTCTGGATGACATCGAGGCGTGGTGTAACCAGTTCCCCCGGCTGGTCGAGGATTTGCACACCCTGCTGACGGAGAATCGCATCGTCAAGCAGCGCCTGGTGGACATCGGCGTGGTCACCGAACAGCAGGTTCAGGAGTGGGGCTTTTCCGGCGTGATGGCGCGCGGTTCCGGCCTGGCCTGGGACCTGCGGCGGTCGCAGCCCTACGAGTGCTATGACGAGTTCGACTTCAAGATCCCGGTTGGGACCAACGGCGACTGCTATGACCGCTTTCTGATCCGCATGCAGGAAATGCTGGAATCGACCAGCATCATGCGGCAGGCGGTCCAGAAGCTGCAGGCCGAGGGTCCGGGCGAGGTTCTGGCGCGCGGCAAGCTGACGCCGCCCAAGCGGGGCGACATGAAGCGCGACATGGAAAGCCTGATCCACCACTTCAAGCTGTACACCGAGGGCTTCCGCGTTCCGGCCGGCGAAATTTATGCCGCGGTCGAGGCGCCCAAGGGCGAGTTCGGCGTCTATCTGGTCAGCGACGGCACGAACAAGCCGTACCGGGCCAAGCTGCGGGCGCCGGGCTATCTGCACCTGCAGGCGATGGACTGGATGGCCCGGGGCCATCTGCTGGCCGACGTGCCGGCGCTGATCGCCACGCAGGACATCGTTTTCGGAGAGGTTGACCGCTGATGCTGCGCCGCCTTCACCCCGTCCAGCCGGACAGTTTCAACTTCACGCCTGCCAACCTGGAATGGGCGCGGGCGCAGATGACCAAGTATCCGGAAGGTCGTCAGCAATCGGCGATCATTCCCGTCCTGTGGCGCGCGCAGGAGCAGGAAGGCTGGCTGTCGCGTCCTGCGATCGAATACTGCGCCGAACTGCTGGGCATGCCCTATATCCGCGCACTGGAAGTGGCGACGTTCTACTTCATGTTCCAGCTGCAGCCTGTTGGCACGATTGCCAATATCCAGATCTGTGGCACGACGACCTGCATGATTTGCGGCGCCGAGGCCCTGATCGAGGTCTGCAAGCGCAAGATCGCGCCCACGCCCCACACGTTGTCGGCCGACGGCAAGTTCAGCTGGGAAGAAGTCGAGTGCCTGGGGGCCTGCGCCAATGCGCCGATGGCGCAGATCGGCAAGGACTATTACGAGGATCTGACGCCCGAAAGCCTCGAGGCGCTGATCGACCGGATGTCGGCGGGCGAGGTGCCGCGGCCGGGATCGCAAAGCGGGCGCTTTGCCTCGGAACCCGCAGCCGGGCTGACCAGCCTGGCCGCCGCCAAGGGTGAGAGCGAAATGAACGCCAGCGTGCAGCTGGCCATCGAACGCGGCGAAACGCTGAAGCGCATCGACGGGACCGAGGTGCCGATCCTGACCAAGTGGCGTGGTCTTCCGCAGCCCGAGGCCGCGATCGACGACCGCAGCGGGCAGGACATGACGCCGGACACCGATCCGCGGCCCTCCGCAGGAACACCTGCGGACAAGACCGGCGTGACCGAGCAGGAGGCGCATGCCAGTTCGGCTGCACGTCCGGTTTCGGCGCGCGAGCCTGCGGGGGCGCGGACGGATGAAACAAGCGACGGGAACTGAGGCCTGATCGGCAAGGGGCCACGGGCCCGAACGGAGCAGGACATGCCAAGCGCATGGAACAGCACAGGTGGAAGGACCGGAGCCATCGCTGCGGTGCTTGTTGTTCTGGCGCTTGGACTGTTCGGCACGGTCGGCTGGCTGGCCGCGTTGGTTCTGGGGCTTGTGGCCGGTCTACTGCTGGGGGCGTTGCTGCACTGGCTGCTCGACGGAGGGGTGATGGCAATGGACGGTTCAGCTTGGGCCCCGGTGCCGCCGGAGGCCGCGCCGGTCGCGATGGCGGCGCCCATCCCCCAGGACGCCGAACCTCGGGTCGGGCTGGCGCTGGCTCCCCGGGTCGATTTGTCGGTGCAGGGCGGGGCTGAGGCGGAGGACCTGCGGCAGATCCGGGGAATCGGCCCCAAGGTCGAGGCTGCCCTGCACAAGGCGGGTGTCACGCGCTTCGCGCAGATCGCGGAGTGGGACGATGCCCTTATCGACGAGATGGCGGTGCAGACCGGTCGCGCGGCTTCGCGTATCCGGGGAGATGACTGGGTGGGTCAGGCCAAGGTTCTGGCCGGTGATGCAGGGTTGCATAATGGCTGACCCTGCGCAGGATGCCAAGCAGATGCGGCTGGTGGCGACGGTGATTGCCGCAACCATGCTGATCTGGCTCGCCGTGCAGGCGCTTGGCAAGGAATATGGTTGGGCGGCGCAGTGGGCCTTTCTGGCTGATCTGGCCGCCATCGGCGCTTTTGTCTGGTCGCTGATCGTGACCTGGCGTATCTGGCGGCGCAGGAATGCGTGACGCCGGGATGAGAGGACCCTACGGATGCTGAAAGATCAGGATCGCATTTTCACCAACCTCTACGGGATGGGCGACCGCAGCCTGGCCGGCGCCCAAAGGCGCGGCCATTGGGACGGCACCTCCGAGATCCTCGGCAGGGGCCGGGACAAGATCATCGAGCAGATGAAGGCTTCGGGTCTGCGCGGTCGCGGGGGCGCGGGCTTTCCCACCGGGTTGAAGTGGTCCTTCATGCCCAAGGAGTCGGATGGCCGCCCCAGCTACCTGGTCATCAACGCCGACGAGTCCGAGCCTGCGACCTGCAAGGACCGCGAGATCATGCGCCACGATCCGCACACGCTGATCGAGGGTGCGCTTATCGCCAGCTTCGCGATGAACGCTCACGCCTGCTACATCTATATCCGCGGCGAATACATCCGCGAGAAGGAGGCGCTGCAGTCCGCGATCGACGAGTGCTATGATGCGGGCCTGCTGGGGCGGAATGCGGCCGGCTCGGGCTGGGACTTCGACCTTTACCTTCATCACGGCGCCGGCGCCTATATCTGCGGCGAGGAAACGGCCCTGCTGGAAAGCCTGGAAGGCAAGAAGGGCATGCCCCGGATGAAGCCGCCCTTCCCGGCGGGAGCGGGCCTTTACGGCTGTCCGACGACGGTGAACAACGTCGAATCCATTGCCGTCGTTCCCACGATCCTGCGTCGTGGGCCGGAATGGTTCGCGGGCTTCGGCCGCCCGAACAACGCAGGCGTCAAGCTGTTCGGCCTGACCGGTCACCTGAATGCCCCATGCGTGGTCGAAGAGGCCATGTCGATCAGCATGAAGGAATTGATCGAAAAGCATGGCGGCGGCGTTCGCGGCGGCTGGAAGAACCTCAAGGCCATCATTCCGGGTGGCGCGTCCTGTCCCATCCTGACGGCTGAACAGTGCGAAAACGCCATCATGGACTATGACGGGATGCGGGAACTGCGCTCGTCCTTCGGGACGGCCTGCATGATCGTGATGGATCAAAGCACGGACGTCATTAAGGCGGTGTGGCGCCTGTCCAAGTTCTTCAAGCATGAAAGCTGCGGGCAATGCACGCCCTGCCGCGAGGGCACCGGCTGGATGATGCGTGTGATGGAGCGGCTGGTTTCGGGCGAGGCCGAGGTCGAGGAAATCGACATGCTGCTGGACGTGACCAAGCAGGTCGAGGGCCACACGATCTGCGCGCTGGGCGACGCGGCAGCCTGGCCGATCCAGGGCTTGATCCGCAACTTCCGCGGCGAGATCGAGGACCGGCTGAAGGCGAAAAAGACCGGCCGCATGGGCGCATTGGCGGCGGAGTGAGGGTGATGAATCCTGTCCACCAAGGGATGACGAAGCTGGCCTCGGGCGCGATCTTGCCTGCGATGGCGACATACGGGCCGGCGCCTTTGGCGGTTCGAGGGTTCGACCTTGGCGTCCAGAACGTGCCGCGGGGCACCACCTGCGGCATGATCGACGGAACGGGACAAAGCGCTTCGACCAGTTGTGTCCCGCTGTCCCCGCCCACGCTGAGGGTGAGCGGCAATGCGAACAAAGGGCACATCCGCTGCACCTTTCCCGATGGCGCCGCCGATGAGACGCATTGGAACAAGACCCTGACCACGCGGATCAGTAGCAGCTTTGTGCGCTACCGCTCCGGAACACCGGTGCTGCCGGTCGTGGAGCGGGCGGAAGAGTTTGAACGGGTTTTCCCCATGAGCTTTGTTCGGGTGCAATGATGGGACAAGGGTTGGTTTGCGATGCGGCGGCGGGCAGGACGAGATCGCGTTCTGTGCCTCACGCTGCGCGCACGCGCTCGTGTCGGGCGAAAGCGCGGTCCGGTGATTATGTGAAGGCACATCGTCACGAAAAGGACACCCCAATGATGCGCCCCCTGATCGCCGCTGCTCTGCTGGCCGCCACCCCTGCTGCCGCGTTGGAGCCGTTATCTCAGAACAGCTATGTGAACGAGCGCCTGGTGCAGGCCCGTGTCGCGGATGTGCTGCGCCGCGGCTGCCCTTCGATCGACGCACGGCTGGTGCGCGCCTTCCGGGAGGCGCGCGCGCTGAAGCGCCACGCGCTGGACCAAGGGTATACCGAAGCGCAGATCGATGCGTTCCTTGACAGTCGCGAGGAGCGCCAGCGCATTTATGCACAGGCCGACCGTTACATGCGCGAGAATGGCGTGGTGAACGGGCAGCCGGACACATTTTGCCGCCTTGGGCGGGACGAAATCGCACGGCAGACGATCGCAGGGTCGCTGCTGAGTGCCAGGTAAGGATGGAATCATGGCCGAATTGCGGACAATCAAGATCGACGGCAGGGAAATCGAGGTCGATCCCAACCTGACGCTGATCCAGGCCTGCGAGCAGGCCGGGATCGAGATCCCGCGCTTCTGCTATCACGAGCGGCTGTCGATCGCCGGCAACTGCCGCATGTGCCTGGTCGAGGTCGTGGGCGGCCCGCCCAAGCCTGCGGCCAGCTGCGCCATGCAGATCAAGGACCTGCGTCCGGGACCCGAAGGCGCGCCGTCCGAAATCCGCACGAACAGCCCGATGGTCAAGAAGGCCCGCGAAGGCGTCATGGAGTTCCTGCTGATCAACCATCCGCTGGACTGCCCGATCTGCGACCAGGGCGGCGAATGCGACCTGCAGGACCAGGCGATGGCCTATGGCGTCGATTTCAGCCGCTATCGCGAACCCAAGCGTGCCGCAGAGGAACTGAACCTGGGGCCTCTGGTGGAAACCCACATGACGCGCTGCATCAGCTGCACCCGCTGCGTGCGCTTTACCAGCGAGGTCGCGGGCATCAGCCAGATGGGTCAGACTGGCCGCGGCGAGGACAGCGAGATCACCAGCTATCTGAACCAGACGCTGGCCTCGAACCTGCAGGGCAATATCATCGACCTGTGCCCGGTGGGCGCGCTGGTGTCCAAGCCCTATGCCTTCAAGGCGCGTCCCTGGGAACTGGGCAAGACCGAGACGATCGACGTCATGGACGCGCTTGGCAGCGCGATCCGGGTGGACACCAAAGGCCGCGAAGTGATGCGCATCGTGCCCCGGAACCACGACGCCGTGAACGAGGAGTGGATCAGCGACAAGACCCGTTTTGTCTGGGACGGGCTGCGTCGCCAGCGGCTGGACCGTCCCTATATCCGCGAGAACGGCAAGCTGCGCCCCGCTGAATGGCCCGAAGCGCTGGCCGCTGCCGCCGCCGCGATGACAGGCCGGAAGGTTGCGGGCCTGGTCGGCGACCTGGCCTCCGTCGAGGCGGCCTTCAGCCTCAAGATGCTGGTCGAGGGGCTTGGCGGTTCGGTCGAATGTCGCACGGACGGCGCCAAGCTGCCCGAAGGCAACCGTTCGGGCTATGTCGGCAACGCGGCGATCGAGGACATCGACACTGCGGCCTCGGTGGTGCTGATCGGCACCAATCCGCGGGACGAGGCGCCGGTGCTGAACGCCCGCATCCGCAAGGCCTGGTCGCGCGGCGCGCAGATCACGCTGATCGGGCAGCCGGTCGACCTGACCTATGACTATGTCCATGCCGGTACCGACAGGGCTGCGCTGGCCGACCTGCTGCGCAATGCGGCCCCTGCGGAAGGGCCGGGCATCGTGGTGGTGGGACAGGGTGCACTGCGTGAAGCCGATGGCGAGGCCGTGCTGGCTCATGCACAGGCCTTTGCGGAGGCTACGGGAGCCCGCCTGCTGGTCCTGCACACCGCCGCCGCGCGCGTCGGTGCGATGGACGTGGGCGCCGTGACGGCCGGTGGCCTGTCGGCCGCCATCGACGGGGCCGAAGTGATCTTCAACCTCGGCGCCGACGAAGTCGAGATCGCGCCGGGCGCCACGGTCATCTATCAGGGCAGCCACGGCGACCGGGGCGCGCACCGCGCCGACATCATCCTGCCTGCGGCCTGCTATACAGAGGAGATGGCGCTGTTCGTGAACACCGAAGGCCGGCCGCAGCTGGCCATGCGCGCCAACTTTGCGCCGGGTCAGGCCAAGGAAAACTGGGCAATCCTTCGCGCCCTTTCGGCAGAATTGGGCCAGACCCTGCCTTGGGACAGTCTCACGCAGCTGCGCCGCAAGCTGGTTGAGGCCGTGCCTTATCTGGCCCGCGTCGACCAGATCGTGGAGAGCGACTGGCAGCCCCTGCCGATGCGCGACATGGGGCGGGCGGATTTTGTGAACCCGATCCGCGATTACTACCTGACGAACCCGATCGCGCGCTGCTCGCCCCTTATGGGAGAGCTGTCGCGCATGGCGGCGGAGCGCAACGCACCCGCCCTGGCAGCGGAGTAGGTCCATGCAGGCGGCACGCCATCGTCTTGTCACTGCGGCCCTTCTGGGGGCCGCATTTTGCCTGTCGGGATGCTTTGCAGGCAATTCCGACCCGAAAGACAGGCCCGCACGCCAGGCAAACCTGACGATGCCGGGCGAGGATCTGCCTGGCCGGGGATTGGATCGGGCACGTATCTCCTCCAAGTCGGGCGAGATCCTGATTCTGGAAGAAGACGGCAGCGTCACGACGATGGATCTGGACAGCCCCGGAGGGCGCGATGCGTTTGCAGTGACCGAGGCGGATCTGGCGGCGCTGAACGTGAACCTGGACCTGAACCTGTCGGGCATGGTCGCGCCGAACCTGCCGCGCCGAAAGACCGCCCAGGAAAAGGCGCTGGAGGAGTTTGCCGCACGCACGCAGCCTGCGCTGCCCGCGCTGCGCGACGGGACCGAGATCGACCCCGAGGTGTTCATCGCGTCACGTGTCCAGACGCTCAGCCGCGGCGGCAAGGCTGATCTGGTCGAGGTGACCGCCAATCTGCGCGAAGGGGTGGACGCCGATATCGCCTTTTCGTATGCCACCTGCGCATTGGCCGGGTGGGCCAAGGAAAATGGCGCCCCGTATGGACGCCACATCCGCACCCTTCAGGCCAGCCGTAACGGCAAGCTGCTGATCGGGTCAGCCTTTACCCTGTCGCAGACCAAGCCGATGGGGCTGAGAGTGATGGAAACGGAAGACACCCTGCGTGAGTGCAGGACACGCGGCATTCCTGCGGCGTAAGGACAAGGGACAGGCATCATGGCTGATTTTTGGGCATCTTCCTGGGGGATCGCGATCATCCTGCTGGCGCAGGGGCTGGCGCTGATCGTCTTCGTGATGCTGTCGCTGGTCTACATGGTCTATGGCGACCGCAAGATCTGGGCGGCGGTACAGATGCGGCGCGGTCCGAACGTCGTCGGCCCCTGGGGCGTCCTGCAAACCTTTGCCGACGCCCTGAAGTTCGTCGTCAAGGAGGTCGTGGTGCCTGCCGGGGCGGACCGTTTCGTGTTCTTCCTGGCGCCGTTCCTGTCGATGATGCTGGCATTGCTGGCCTTTGTCGCGATTCCCTTCGCGCCGGGCTGGGTCATGGCCGACATCAACGTGGGCATCCTGTTCATCTTCGCGGTGTCCTCGCTGGAGGTGTATGGCGTGATCATGGGCGGCTGGGCGTCGAACTCCAAGTTCCCGTTCCTGGGCTCGCTGCGGTCGGCCGCGCAGATGATCAGCTATGAGGTCAGCCTGGGCCTGATCATCATCGGGGTGATCATCTCGACCGGCTCCATGAACCTGACGGCCATCGTCGAGGCACAGCGGGGCGCGGGCCTGCTGTCCTGGTACTGGCTGCCGCACCTGCCGATGGTGGTCCTGTTCTTTGTCTCGGCACTGGCCGAAACGAACCGTCCGCCCTTCGACCTGCCGGAAGCCGAGTCCGAACTGGTCGCCGGCTTCATGGTCGAATATTCCTCGACACCCTACCTTCTGTTCATGGCGGGCGAATACATCGCCATGTGGCTGATGTGCGCGCTGATCAGCGTTCTGTTCTTTGGCGGCTGGCTGTCGCCCATTCCGGGTCTACCCGACGGCGCGATCTGGATGTTCCTGAAAATGGTTTTCTGGTTCTTTATGTTCGCGATGGTGAAGGCTATTGTCCCGCGGTATCGCTATGACCAACTGATGCGCGTGGGCTGGAAGGTGTTTCTGCCGCTGTCGCTTGGCTGGGTAGTCATAGTGGCATTCCTTGCAAGATTTGAAGTGTTCGGCGGGTTCTGGGCCCGTTGGGCCGGAGTGTGATCGACATGGCATATTCGAACAAGATCGCCGAGGCGCTGGACCTGGCAAGCGAGACCGACAAGGCCGAGTTTGCCCATTTCCTGGTCGGCCTTCTCGACACGACCGAAGACTCCCGCAATGACGCCAGGGTTCGCGAATACGTGGCGGCCTTCGACCGCTTCACCGCGTCCAAGCAAGGGGAATAATCCCGATGGCTTTCGACATCGCACGCGCCACCAAGTATTTCCTCATGGTGGACTTCATCAAAGGTTTCGGCCTTGGGCTGCGCTACTTCTTCGCGCCCAAGCCGACGATCAACTACCCGCACGAAAAGGGTCCTTTGTCGCCGCGCTTTCGTGGTGAACATGCGTTGCGCCGCTATCCCAATGGCGAAGAACGCTGCATCGCCTGCAAACTCTGCGAGGCGATCTGCCCGGCGCAGGCCATCACCATCGACGCCGAGCCACGCGACGACGGTTCGCGGCGCACGACGCGCTATGACATCGACATGACCAAGTGCATCTATTGCGGCTTCTGCCAGGAGGCCTGTCCTGTGGATGCCATTGTCGAGGGTCCGAACTTCGAGTTTTCGACCGAGTCGCGCGAGGAGCTGTACTATGACAAGCAGCGCCTGCTGGACAACGGCGCCCGCTGGGAGGCCGAGATCGCCCGCAACCTCGCCATCGATGCGCCCTACAGATGACCGACGCGTTTCAGAAGATGTTCCAGCAGATGCTGGCCCAGGGACAGGAGATGGCGCGGGCCTTCAACCCTGCGCTCGAACATTTCGACGTCAAGGCGTTCGAGAAGATGTTCCCGACCATGCCGGCGGATATGTTGGAAATGTGGTTCGGCAAGACATTCAACCGCGATGGCCTGGATGCCAAGACGCGCCTGCTGGTCACGATCGCCGCCATGACCGTTCAGGGCGCGCTGGCGGAACCACAGCTGCGCCTGACCATCCGCCACGCGATCGAGGCCGGCGCCACGCCCCGTGAGATTGCCGAGGTGATCTATCAGATGGGGATGTTCGGCGGCCTGCCCGCCATGCAAAAGGCGCTGGAAGTCGCCCAGGGCGTCTTTACCGAATCCGAGGGGAGCAGCCAGACATGATGACCTTTGCCTTCTACCTGTTCGCCATCACGGTCTGCGTCTCGGGCTTCATGGTCGTGCTGTCGCGCAACCCGGTGCATTCCGTGCTGTGGCTGATCCTGTCCTTCCTGTCGGCGGCCGGCCTGTTCGTGCTGCTGGGCGCGGAATTCGTCGCCATGCTGCTGATCATCGTCTATGTCGGCGCGGTCGCCGTGCTGTTCCTTTTCGTGGTGATGATGCTGGATGTCGAGTTCGCCAAGCTCAAGGGCGAGCTGGCCCAGTACCTTCCGCTGGCGGGGCTGATCGCGCTTGTCCTGATGGCGCTGCTGGCGGTGGCCTTCGGATCCTGGGAAAGCGCCGACCAGTCGCTGGCCCTGCGCGCGGTTCCGGTGGAAGGAGCAGTCACGAACACCAACGCCATCGGGGCGGTGATGTATGACCGTTATCTGCTGCCGTTCCAGATCGCCGGGATGATCCTGCTGGTCGCGATGATCGGGGCCATCATGCTGACCATGCGCCACCGCCAGAACGTCAAGCGCCAGGACGTGATCGCGCAGATGCACCGCGACCCGGCCAAGGCCATGCAGCTGCGCGACGTCAAGCCGGGGCAGGGGCTTTAGAGCCCCGCCACCAGCCAATCGGAATATCAACGGGTGACAGACCCGGAGGGACGGAAAAGATGATCGGATTGACACATTTCCTAGTCGTGGGGGCGGTGCTGTTCGTTGCCGGAATCTTCGGCATCTTCGTGAACCGCAAGAACGTCATCGTCATCCTGATGTCGATCGAGCTGATGCTGCTGGCGGTGAACATCAACTTCGTCGCCTTTTCGGCGCATCTGGGTGATCTGACCGGGCAGATCTTCACCATGTTCATCCTGACCGTCGCCGCCGCCGAGGCGGCCATCGGCCTGGCGATCCTGGTCGTCTTCTTCCGCAACCGCGGCACGATCGCGGTGGAAGATGTCAACATGATGAAGGGGTAAGGGACCCATGGCGCAATTCATCCTTTTCGCCCCGCTGCTGGGCGCGCTGATCGCCGGCTTTGGCTGGCGCATGATCGGCGAGCGCGGCGCGCAGATCCTGACAACCGCGATCCTGTTCGCGGCCGCCGCGCTGAGCTGGATCATCTTCCTGACCTTTGACGGCGAACTCCGCCAGATCCCGGTCATGGACTGGGTCGTTTCGGGCGACTTCTCCTCGGAATGGGCCATCCGGCTGGACCGGTTGACGGCGATCATGCTGATCGTCATCACCTCGGTCTCGGCGCTCGTGCACCTCTACAGCTTCGGCTACATGGCGCATGACGAGAATTTCGGCGACCACGAGCCCTACCGGGCGCGCTTCTTCGCCTATCTCTCGTTCTTCACCTTTGCCATGCTGATGCTGGTGACGGCCGACAACCTTCTGCAGATGTTCTTTGGCTGGGAAGGCGTGGGGGTCGCCTCGTACCTGCTGATCGGCTTCTACTACAAGAAGCAGTCGGCCGGCGCCGCGGCCATGAAGGCGTTCATCGTCAACCGTGTCGGAGACTTCGGCTTCCTTCTTGGAATCTTCGGCCTGTGG
The DNA here is from genome assembly GCA_016869875.1 of Alphaproteobacteria bacterium. Classification (GTDB taxonomy): domain Bacteria; phylum Pseudomonadota; class Alphaproteobacteria; order Rhodobacterales; family Rhodobacteraceae; genus Paracoccus. Next base: position 24,370 of record VGDE01000011.1, on the reverse strand, counting down.
TGGATGACAGGCACGATCCAGTTCGACGGAATCTTTGCGCAGGTTCCCGCGCTGGCGGATGCGCAGATGACCTTCCTGTGGCGCGACTGGAACGCCGCGACCGTTCTGGCCATCCTGCTGTTCATCGGCGCGATGGGAAAATCGGCGCAGCTGTTCCTGCACACATGGCTGCCCGACGCAATGGAAGGCCCGACGCCCGTGTCGGCCCTGATCCACGCGGCGACCATGGTCACCGCAGGCGTCTTCCTGGTCTGCCGGATGTCGCCGCTTTATGAATTCGCGCCCGACGCCAAGCTGTTCATCGTGATCATCGGCGCCTCGACCGCGTTCTTTGCCGCCACCGTGGGCCTGGTGCAGAACGACATCAAGCGGGTCATCGCCTATTCGACCTGCTCTCAGCTGGGCTACATGTTCGTGGCGGCGGGCGTGGGCGTCTATTCCGTGGCGATGTTCCACCTCTTCACGCATGCCTTCTTCAAGGCATTGCTGTTCCTGGGCGCCGGCTCGGTCATCCACGCGATGCACCATGAGCAGGACATGCGCAATTACGGCGGGTTGCGGAAGAAGATCCCGCTGACCTTCTGGGCGATGATGATCGGCACGCTGGCCATTACGGGCGTCGGGATTCCGCTGACCCATATCGGCTTTGCGGGCTTCCTGTCCAAGGATGCCGTCATCGAAAGCGCCTTCGCATCGGGCAACGGCTATGCCTTCTGGCTGCTGGTGATCGCGGCCGCCATGACCAGCTTCTACAGCTGGCGGCTGATGTTCCTGACCTTCTATGGCAAGCCGCGCGGCGACCACCATGCCCATGACCATGCGCATGAAAGCCCTCGCGTGATGATCGTGCCCCTTGGCGTCCTGGCCCTTGGCGCGGTCTTTTCCGGGATGGTCTGGTACGGCAGCTTCTTTGGCGACAATGTCGAGCGTTTCTTCGGTCTGCCTGCGGCCGCTCATCAGGAGGCGGGCGCGGATCATGCCAATGAGGGCGGCACCGCCTTGGAAGGCAGCGTGACAGAGGATGCGCATCAGGCCCCGGAGGGCGCGGCAACCCATGCCGCAGCGGGTGCCGCCGAGGATCCCGCCCATGCGGAAGCAGGTGGCGGGCATGCCGCGCCCGCCGGCTATCAGAGCGGCGCGATCTTCATGGGTGCGGACAACCACGTCATCCATGACGCGCATTCCGTTCCGACCTGGGTCAAGCTGTCGCCCTTCGTCGCGATGATCCTGGGCCTGACCCTGGCTTGGCTGATGTATATCCGTAGCCCGGATGCGCCGGCCAAGCTGGCCGCGCAGCAGCGGGGCTTGTATCAGTTCCTGCTGAACAAGTGGTACTTCGACCAGGCCTATGACGCGCTCTTTGTGCGCCCGGCCCGCTGGATCGGCCGCAAGCTGTGGACGAGCGGTGACGGAGCCGTTATCGACGGCGCCATCAACGGGGTGGCCCTGGGAATCATCCCGCGTTTGACGCGCTTTGCCGGGCGCGTGCAGACGGGCTATCTGTTCCACTACGCCTTCGCGATGGTTCTGGGCATCGTGGGCTTGCTGATCTGGGTGATGATGCGGGGCGCGCACTGACATGACGAACCTTCTTTCGATCATCACCTTCCTGCCGATCGTCGCGGCGGGGATCCTGGCCATGTTCCTGCGCGGCAATGATGCTGCCGCGCAGAAGAACGCCAAATGGCTTGCGCTGATCGCCACAACGGCGACCTTCCTGATCTCGCTGTTCCTGCTGGCCGGCTTTGATCCCTCGAACACGGGCTTCCAGTTCGTCGAGGATCACCAGTGGATCATGGGCCTGCGCTACAAGATGGGGGTGGACGGCATTTCGATCCTGTTCGTGATGCTGACGACCTTCCTGATGCCGCTGACCATCCTCTCGACCTGGGATGTCAGCACGCGGGTCAAGGAATACATGATCGCGTTTCTCGTGCTCGAAGGGCTGATGATCGGCGTCTTCGCCGCGCTGGACCTGATCCTGTTCTACCTGTTCTTCGAGGCCGGCCTGATCCCGATGTTCCTGATCATTGGCATCTGGGGGGGCGCGAACCGCATCTATGCCTCGTTCAAGTTCTTCCTTTACACCTTCATCGGCTCGGTGCTGATGCTGGTCGCGATGATCGCGATGGCGCGCATGGCGGGAACCACCGACATCGCGCAGCTGCTGGCCTTTGACTTCCCGTCCGACACGACGCGGGTGCTGGGCCTGACGGTCGTGGGGGGAATGCAGACGCTGCTGTTCCTGGCTTTCTTTGCCAGCTTCGCCGTCAAGATGCCGATGTGGCCCGTCCACACCTGGCTGCCCGACGCCCACGTCCAGGCGCCAACGGCAGGATCGGTCGTGCTGGCCGCGGTGCTGCTGAAGATGGGCGGCTACGGCTTCCTGCGCTTCAGCCTGCCGATGTTCCCGGTGGCGGCGGATCTGCTGCAGCCGCTGGTCCTGTGGCTGTCGGCCATCGCCATCGTCTATACCTCGCTGGTCGCGCTGGCGCAGTCGGACATGAAGAAGCTGATCGCCTATTCCTCGGTGGCCCATATGGGCTTCGTGACGATGGGCATCTTTGCCGCCAACCAGCAGGGCCTGGACGGCGCGATCTTCCAGATGCTGTCGCACGGCTTCATCTCGGGCGCGCTGTTCCTGTGCGTCGGCGTCATCTATGACCGCATGCACACGCGAGAGATCGACGCCTATGGTGGTCTTGTGAACCGGATGCCGGTCTATGCGCTGGTCTTCATGTTCTTCACCATGGCAAATGTCGGCCTGCCCGGCACCTCGGGTTTCGTGGGCGAGTTCCTGACCCTGATGGGCACCTTCCGCGCCAACACCTGGGTCGCTTTCGTGGCGGCAACCGGCGTCATCCTGTCTGCGGCCTATGCGCTGTGGCTGTATCGCCGGGTGACGATGGGCGCGCTGATCAAGGAAAGCCTGCGCACGATCACCGACATGACTCCGCGCGAAAAGTGGATCTTTGTGCCCCTGATCGCCATGACCCTGATCCTGGGCGTATATCCGCGCCTGGTCACCGACATCACCGGCCCCTCGGTCGAGGCGCTGCTGGTGAACTTCCACGACGCGCTGCCGCAAGCGGCAGCCGACGACGACCTGGCTCAGGCCGGCGTCAGCCATTGAGGATAGCAAGATGACCTCGCTCGACCTTTCGACCGTCCTGCCCGAGCTTTGGCTTGCGATCTATGCGCTGGCGGCATTGCTGGCGGGGGCCTTTCTCGGCAAGGACCAGATTGCCCGGCCGATCCTGTGGGCCACCGTTCTGGCCCTGCTGGTCGCCGGCATGTTCGTTGGGTTTGCCGATCGCCCGCAGCAAAGCGCCTTCTTTGGCATGTTCATCGACGACGCCTTTGCGCGCTTCGCCAAGGTGACCATCCTGCTGTCGGCCGCTGCCGTTCTGGCAATGAGCGCCGAGTACCTGACCCGTCACGGGCTGATGCGGTTCGAATATCCGATCCTGATCGTGCTTTCGACGCTCGGGATGCTGGTTATGGTGTCCTCGGGTGACCTGCTGACGCTCTACATGGGGCTCGAGCTTCAGTCGCTGGCCATCTATGTCCTAGCCGCCTCGCGGCGCGAAAGCGTCAAATCCTCCGAGGCGGGCTTGAAGTACTTCATCCTTGGGGCGCTCAGCTCGGGCCTGCTCCTTTATGGCGCCTCACTGGTCTATGGCTTTGCCGGGACCACCAGCTTTGCGGGGATTCTTCAGGTCGTGACGGCCGGGAACCTGCCGGTCGGCCTGCTGTTCGGTCTGGTCTTCCTGCTGGTCGGGCTGGCCTTCAAGGTGTCGGCCGTGCCCTTCCACATGTGGACCCCGGACGTTTACGAAGGCGCGCCGTCGCCCGTGACGGCTGTTCTGGCGACGGCTCCGAAGGTCGCGGCGACGGCCTTGCTGGCACGGCTGCTCTTTGATGCCTTCGGCAACGTCCCGGCGGACTGGACACAGATCATCGCGGTGCTGGCCGTGCTGTCGATGTTCCTGGGCTCGATCGCCGGCATCGGACAGCGCAACATCAAGCGGCTCATGGCTTATTCCTCCATCGCGCATATGGGCTTTGCCCTTGTGGGCTTGGCGGCAGGAACGGCCTATGGCGTTCAGGCGATGCTACTCTACATGGCCATCTATGCGGTGATGAACGTCGGCACGTTCGCCTTCATCCTGTCGCTGGAGCGCGACGGCCGTCCCGTCACCGACCTGGAGAGCCTGAACCGCTTTGCGCAGACCGATCCGCTGAAGAGCTTTGCGGTCTTGTTCCTGATGTTCAGCCTGGCCGGCGTGCCACCGTTCCTGGGCTTCTTTGCCAAATACGGCGTGCTGACCGCTGCGGTGGACGCGGGCATGGCCTGGCTGGCGGTGCTGGGCGTGATCGCCTCGGTCATTGGGGCCTTCTACTACCTGCGCATCGTCTACTACATGTTCTTTGGTGCCGAAACCGATCCGGTGGCCAGCCGCATGGGCGCGGTCCAATATGCCGCCTTGATGGTTCCTGCAGCGGCGCTGCTGCTGGGCGCCGTCACCATGCTGGGCATCGACGAGGCTGCCGCCACGGCCGCCCTGTCGCTGGTCGACGCGGCGGCCGTGGTCGAGCCGGCCATGGTTGTCCAACCGGCAGCGGTCGTTGTTGAGTAACCGCCCCACGTCCACATGGCCCGATGGCGTGGCGCGCCACATCCTGGACCGCGTGGACAGCACCAATGCCGAAGCCTTTCGGCTGGCCCCCTCGCTGAGCGGTCCGGCCTGGATCATGGCACGGCGGCAAGAGGCTGGCCGCGGACGCCGCGGCCGGGCCTGGGCGGACCCCCCCGGCAATTTCGCGGCCACGCTGGTCCTGCGCCCGCAGGGCGGCGCGGGCGATGCGGCGCGGCTGTCCTTTGTCGCGGCGCTGGCCGTGCATGACGCGCTGCGGGGGCTCTGCGGGCCACATGCCAATCTGGCGCTGAAATGGCCCAATGATGTGCTGCTGAACGGCGGCAAGCTGTCTGGCATCCTTCTGGAGAGCAGCGGGGCAGGGGGGCAGGTGTCGCTTCTGGCGATTGGCATCGGTGTCAATCTCGCCGCCGCGCCCGACATGTCCGAGGTCGAACCAGGTGCCCTGCGCCCTGTCAGCGTTGCGGCGGAGACAGGATTGCAGGTCGACGCCGACGATCTTCTGGACGCCGTGGCCGTCTGCTTTGATGAATGGCACCGCCAGTTGCGCGCCTATGGCTTTGGCCCGATCCGCAATGCCTGGCTGGCCCGGGCGGCACGATTGGGCGAGACGATCACTGCGCGCACCGGCGCGGCCGAAATCACGGGCAGGTTCGAGGGCATCGACGACAGCGGCGCCCTTGTGCTGGTGACACCGCGCGGGCGACAGGTGATCGCGGCCGCCGACATCCATTTCGGCGGATAGAACCATGCTGCTTTGCATCGACACGGGCAACACCAACACAGTCTTTTCGATCTGGGACGGCACCCGGTTCCTGGCGCACTGGCGCATCCGCACCGATCACCGGCGCACGGCGGACGAATATTTCGTGTGGCTGTCCACGCTGATCGCGGTTCAGAAATTCACGCTGCAGATCGATGCGTGCATCATCAGCGCAACGGCGCCGCGCGTCGTCTTCAACCTGCGCGTCCTGTGCAACCGCTATTTCGACACCAGGCCACTGGTCGTAGGCAAGCCGGACTGCCTGCTGCCGGTAGCGCCGCGGGTGGATCCCGGCACCACCGTGGGCCCGGACCGGCTGGTCAACACGGTCGGCGCCTATGACCGTCACGGCCCCAACCTGATCGTGGTCGATTTCGGCACGGCCACGACCTTCGACGTCGTCGATGTGGACGGCGCCTATATCGGCGGCGTCATTGCGCCTGGCGTCAACCTGTCGCTGGAGGCGCTGCACATGGGTGCCGCCTCGTTGCCTCATGTCGATGTGACAATGCCGGCGAAGGTCATTGGCACGAATACGGTTGCATGTATCCAGTCGGGCGTGTTCTGGGGGTATGTGGGTCTTGTGGACGGCATCGTGCGCCAGATCCGCGCCGAACGTGACCGGCCGATGAGGGTCATCGCCACCGGAGGGCTTGCGCCGCTGTTCGATCAGGGGTTTGACCTCTTTGATGCAATAGAAGACGATTTGACGATGCATGGGCTGCGTCTGATTCACGATTACAACAAGGAGATGGGCAATGGCTGAGCGCCTGATCTATCTGCCGCTTGGCGGCGCGGGCGAAATCGGCATGAACGCCTATGTCTATGGATATGGCGCGCCGGGCAAGGAGCGGCTGATCCTGGTCGATCTGGGGGTGACCTTTGGCGACATGGACGCCAGCCCCGGCATCGACCTGATCATGCCCGACATCACCTGGCTGGAGCAGAACCGCCACCGGCTGGAGGCGATCTTCGTCACCCATGGCCACGAGGACCATATCGGCGCCCTCGGCCATCTGTGGAGCCGTCTGGACGTGCCGATCTATGCGCGCCGCTTCACCGGCACGCTGGTCCGGCTGAAGATGGAAGAGCATGGTCTTCCGGCCGAAGCCGTCAACATCACCGAGGTTCGCCCGGCCGTGACGCAGGCGGGACCGTTTTCGGTCCAGTTCGTGCCGATCAGCCATTCGATCCCCGAAAGTTCGGCGCTGATCATCGACACGCCGGCAGGACGCGTCGTCCATACGGGCGATTTCAAGATGGACGTGACGCCCGTCGTGGGCGATGCCTTTGACCCGATCGGCCTGTCCGAGATCGCGGCCGAAGGTGATGGCGTCAAAGTTCTGGCCTGCGACAGCACCAACATCTTTTCGACCCATCCCGGCCGGTCCGAGGCCTTGCTGGCGACACCCATCCTGGAATGGGTCGTGGCACAGCCGAACATGGTCGTGGCCACCACATTCGCCAGCAATATCGCCCGCCTGAAGACCCTGGCCGATGCGGCGCGCGCCTCGGGGCGCAAGGTCTGCCTGCTGGGCCGCGCGATGCGCCGCATGGTCAGCGTGGGTTTTGACAGCGGCATCCTGACGGATTTCCCTGAAACCATCGGCCCCGAAGAGGCCGCCAAGCTGCCCCGCAACAAGGTCATGCTGCTGGTCACCGGCAGCCAGGGCGAACGCCGTGCCGCCAGTGCACAGCTGTCGCGCGGACGCTATCTGGGCCTGTCCCTGCAGGAAGGCGACAGTTTCCTCTTCAGTTCGAAAACCATTCCGGGCAATGAACGCTCGGTCGGCCGGATCATGAACGCGCTGAGCGAGGCGGGCGTCGAGGTATATGACGCCGATGACGGTCTGTTCCACGTCTCGGGCCATGCCAACCGGCCCGACATCGAGGCGATGCACGACCTGCTCAAGCCACATACCGTGATCCCGATGCATGGCGAGCATCTGCACCTGCGCGAGCATGTGCTGCTGGCCCGCGCCAAGGGCATGTCGGCCGAGATCGTGACCAACGGCACGATGCTGGACCTGACCGGCGACCGCGCGAAGGTGGTCGATCATGTCGAGACGGGGCGGCTCTACCTGGACGGCAACCAGCTGATCGGGGCGATGGACGGGGTGGTGCGTGACCGCATCCGACTGGCGCTGAACGGTCATGCCACGGTCAGCGTCATCGTGGATGAGGACGACAACGTCCTGCCCGATGCCTGGGTCGAGGTGATGGGCCTGCCCGAGCGCACGCGCAGCGGCGGCGACCTGCCTCGCCAGATCGAAGCCGAACTGGCCGAGTTTCTTGAGCGCGCCGATGCGCGCACGGTGCGCGACGATGCCAAGATGGACGAGGCTGTCCGCAAGATCACGCGGCAGGTGGCCATGGAGGAAATCGGCAAGAAGCCCGAGGTCACGGTCATCATCAGCCGCCTGATGGCGGACTGATCCGGCAGCCTTGCTGCATTCCACTGGGGCTGGGGGTCGCTCCCCCAGCCCCCTTCGTCAATTTCAATGGCACCGGTGTCCGTCAGCTGGATCTTCCGTGTGCAAGGGTTCTGCATCGGCTCCGCCGGACGCAGCTTTCCCAAAGGTCCCGAACGGCAGGATGAAATGCCGGGGCTTGAAACAGCGCCCTTCTTGCGGCACTTCCCCGGCATGAGCGACACATCAAATCCCAACTTTGATCCCAACCCGCCGCGGCGCAACTTTTATGGCCGGCGGCATGGCAAGACCCTGCGGCAGAGCCAGAAGGGCTATCTTTCGGAGGATCTGGGCGATCTGCGACCACGCGGCATCACGGTGCAGGACAATCCGGGCCGCAATCCCATCGTCCCGCAGGCCATCTTCGGCGATGATCGGCCCTTGTGGCTGGAGGTCGGATTTGGGGGTGGCGAGCACATGGTGCATATGGCGGCGCGTTATCCCGACATCGGCATCATCGGATGCGAACCGTTCATCAACGGTGTCGCCATGTTGCTGGGCAAGATTCGCGCAGCAGGCGTCAGCAATGTCAGCGTCCATCCGGGCGACGCCCGTGACCTCATGGACGTCCTGCCGGACGCCAGCATCGAACGGGCCTTCCTGATGTATCCCGACCCTTGGCCCAAGGCGCGCCACCACCGCCGCCGTTTTGTGACGCCCGAACACCTGCTGCCGCTGGCGCGGGTGATGAAGGCAGGGGGGATCTTTCGCGTCGCAAGCGACATCCCCGACTATATCCGCCAGACGCGCGAAGAGGTGCCTCCTGCCGGGTTCGAGGCGATCGGGGACACCGACCAGCCATGGGAGGACTGGATCAGCACGCGGTACGAGCAGAAGGCCCTGCGCGAGGGGCGGGCGCCCCATTATGTCACCTTCCGCCGCCTTTGAAAGGAAAAGCCCGCCGGATCGGCGGGCTTTCGTCATTCCACGGTGACGGATTTCGCCAGGTTGCGCGGCTGGTCGACATCCGTGCCCTTGGCCACGGCGGTGTGGTAGGCAAGGTACTGCATCGGCACGGCATAAAGGATGGGCTGAAACACGCCCCCGCCCTGCGGTAGCGCCAGGCTGGCGGTCACGCCCTCGCCCGCGGCCGCGATACCGCCCGCATCCGAGATCAGCAGGATCTGGCCGTGGCGCGCCATGACCTCCTGCATGTTCGAGATCGTCTTGTCGAAGAGCGCATCATGCGGGGCAAGCACCACCACCGGCACGTCCCGGTCGATCAGGGCGATGGGACCGTGCTTCAGTTCGCCCGAGGCATAACCTTCGGCATGGATGTAGCTCAGCTCCTTCAGCTTCAACGCGCCCTCCAAGGCAACCGGGTAAAGCGCCCCCCGGCCAAGGTACAGCACGTCCCGTGCCTGGCTCAGCCATTCCGCTTGTGTCCGGCATTCGTCCGACAGCGCAAGCGCCTGGCTCAGCAGGCCCGGGATCGCGCGCAGATCCCGAAGATGCCCGGCAAGTGCGGCATCGTCGATCCGGCCCCGATCATGGGCCGCCTTCAGCGCCAGCACCGCCAGAACGGCCAGCTGACAGGTGAAGGCCTTGGAGGAGGCGACGCTGACCTCGATCCCCGCCAGCGTCGGAAGCGCGGTGTCGCTGTCGCGGGCGATGGCCGAGGTGCCGACATTGACCAGCCCCACGGTGCGCGCCACCTTGCCCCGCGCGTAATGCAGCGCGGCAAGGGTGTCGGCGGTTTCCCCCGACTGGCTGACAGCAATGAACAGGCTGTGCGGCGACAAGGGCGGCTCGCGATAGCGGAACTCGGACGCCACATCGATGTCGCAGGGCAGGCCGGCCAGCTGCTCGAACCAGTATTTGGCGACATGGCCGGCCAGATGGGCGGTCCCGCAGCCGACCAGTGCGATGCGGTCCACGGCGGTGAAGTCCAGCGCATCCGGCAGGATGATCCGGTCGCCCTTGACGTAATGGCCCAGCACATCGCCGATCACCACGGGCTGCTCGGCGATCTCCTTGGCCATGAAATGCCGGTGGCCGCCGCGATCGATGACGGTGGAGCCGACATCGATGCGACCGGTCGCGCGATGAACCTGATGTCCTTCGCCGTCCCATATCTGCACGCCCGCCCGCGTCAGCATCGCATGGTCGCCATCCTCCAGATAGGTGATCTGGTCGGTGAAGGGCGCCAGCGCCACCGCGTCCGACCCCAGGAACATCTCGCCCGTGCCATGCCCGATGGCCAGGGGGCTGCCCCGGCGCGCCGCGATCAGCAGGTCACCCTCGCCCTCGAACAGAAAGGCCAGGGCAAAGGCACCCTGCAGGCGCGCCAGCGTGGCACGCGCGGCCTCCAGCGGCCCCATGCCCTGGTCCAGGTGGCGGGCCGTCCACAGCGCCACCGTTTCCGTGTCCGTCTGCGACTCGGCGGCGATGCCCAGCCCGGCCAGTTCGGCCCGCAGTTCCCGAAAGTTCTCGATGATGCCGTTGTGGACGACAGCCACACGGCCCGAGCGGTGGGGATGGGCGTTCACTTCGGTCGCGGCACCGTGAGTGGCCCACCGCGTATGTCCGATGCCGGCATGTCCGGGCAGGGGGTCGTGAACCAGCCGGTCGGACAGGTTCACCAGCTTGCCGACGGCCCGGCGACGATCCAGCCGCCCGGCGGCATCGACCGTCGCCACGCCGGCACTGTCATAGCCGCGATATTCCAGCCGCCGCAGGGCATCGACCAGTTGCGGTGACACTTCGTGGCTGCCCAGAATCCCGATGATGCCGCACATCAGCGTGTCTCCTTCTTGGTCCGCAGCGCCGCCATCAGGCGGACGGCCAATCCGGGTTTGGTGGCCTGTCGGGCCCGCCCGATGGCAAGCGCGCCGTCGGGGACATCCTCGGTGATGGTGCTGCCCGAGCCGGTCATCGCGTCCGCGCCCACCCGCACGGGCGCCACCAGCATCGTGTCGCTGCCGATGAAGGCGCGGGGTCCGATTTCGGTGCGATGCTTCATCACGCCGTCATAGTTGCAGGTGATCGTGCCCGCCCCGATGTTCGTCTGCTCGCCCACATGGGCATCACCCAGATAGGTCAGGTGGCCGACCTTTACCCCCTCGTCGAGGACCGAGTTCTTGATCTCGACAAAGTTCCCGACATGGACGTCGCCCCCCAGTTCCGCGCCGGGGCGCAGGCGGGCAAAGGGGCCAACGGTGGCGCCGGCGCTGACGTGACAACCTTCCAGGTGGCAAAAGGGCAGGATCTCGGCGCCGGACTCGATCGTCACGCCGGGACCGAACACCACGTTCGGGCCGATGATCGCGTCGCGGCCGATCACCGTGTCCAGCGCGAAAAAGGTGCTGGCCGGATCGGTCAGGGTCACCCCATCCTCCATTGCGCGGGCACGGGCGCGGGTTTGAAAGCCCGCCTCGGCCGCGGCCAATTCCGCGCGGGTGTTGATGCCGAGGGTTTCCTCCTCGTCGCAGATCACCACGTCGGCCCGGCGCCCGTCGCCGCGGGCGAGGGCCACAAGGTCGGTCAGGTAGTATTCGCCCGCCGCGTTGTCGTTCGTCAGGAGGCCGATCATCTGCCGCAGGAGGTCCGCGTCCAGCGCCATGACGCCGGAGTTGCACAGTGCGATCTCCCGCGTGGCGGCGTCTGCGTCCTTGAACTCGACGATCCGCTCCAGCCCGCCCGAGCCCCTCACAAGGCGTCCATAGCGGCCGGGGTCTTCGGCCTCGAAGCCCAGAACCACAAGGTCGGCGCCGTGGCTTGCCAGCGCAGCCAGCGTGTCCTGCCCGATAAAGGGCGTGTCGCCGTAAAGGACGACCACCTTGCCTTCGAACCCCTCCAGCGCGGGCAGTGCCTGGCGGACAGCATGGCCTGTGCCCAGCTGTTCGGCCTGAAGAACCGTGGCCGCCTCGGGGTCCAGTCCGGCAACGGCCCGCGCGACCGCCGCGGAGCCGTGGCCCGTCACGACAACCACCTGCTCGGGTTCAAGGCTGCGCGCCGCCGCCAGGGCATGGGCCACCAGGGGTACGCCTGCCAGGCGGTGCAGGACCTTGGGCAGGTCCGATTGCATCCGGCTGCCCTGGCCTGCCGCCAGGATCACCACTGCCACTGCGCTCTCGGTCATGCCGCCCCTCATCGCTTGTTTGCTTTCGTCAAGCCGGCGTTCTAAGCCGGGGCAAAGGCGCTGGAAAGGCCCGACGCCTTCACCTTTGTTTTCGGATCGTTGCGGAAGGATTGCGCATGGCGGACAGGACGGCAGGCACGGTGGTCTTTGATCTGGACGGCACGCTGGCGGACACGTCGGGCGACCTGGTCGCCGCCGCGAATGCGTGCTTTCGGGCCAGGGGCCTTGGCGACCTGCTGGACCCGATCCAGGACGCGCTGATCGCCTTTCACGGCGGACGTGCCATGCTGCGGGCCGGTTATGGCCGAATGGACAGCCAAATGCTGTTGCCGCCGGGCGCAGAGGACGAGGATTACGACAGCCTGCTGCAGCATTACGGCAGATCCATCGCGGTGCACACGCGGCTTTATCCGGGCGTCGAGGCGGTGCTGGACGAGTTGGCGCAAGATGGACATCTGCTGGCGGTCTGCACCAACAAGCCCGAAGCCTTGGCCGAGACGCTGCTGCGAGAACTGGGCGTGCGGGACCGTTTCGCCGCCATGATCGGAGCCGATACGCTGCCGGTCAGAAAGCCCGATCCGCGCCCGTATCGCGCGGCGGTCGAGGTTGCCGGAGGAGAGGTATCACGTTCGTTTCTGGTGGGCGACACGGAAACCGACCGCAGGACAGCTGCCGCAGCCGGCGTGCGCGTGGCGCTGATCGCGTTCGGACCCGAAGGCGAAGCGATCAGCAGGCTGGCGCCCGAGGCGCTGCTGGGGCATTTCAACGAACTGCCCGCCCTTGCCCGCGACTGGCTGGGGTAAGGGCGGCGGCGCCCCCTTACCCCAGCCTGACCGCAGGGGTCACTCGGCCTCGTCGGCGGGATTGGCGTTCAACTGGCCATAGTTCTGGCCGCCGATCGTTTCGTACAGCCCGATCTGCGTTTCAAGGAAGTCGATATGGCCTTCCTCGTCCTGGATCAGTTCTTCGAACAGGATCTTGCTGGCATAATCGCCCACGCTGTCGCAATGGTCGCGCGCCTCGATGTACAGGTTACGGGCGTCATGCTCGGCGGCAAGATCGGCTTCCAGCGTTTCGCGCAGGTTCTGCCCGATGCGCAAAGGGTCAAGCCGCTGCAGGTTCGGATGGCCTTCAAGGAAGATGATCCGCTGGATCAGCTTGTCGGCGTGGTGCATTTCCTCGATCGATTCTTCGCGCGACTTTTTGGCGATTCGACCGAAGCCCCAATCCTCTTGCAGGCGGTAATGCAGCCAGTACTGGCTGACGGCCGTCAGTTCAGATCGCAGTGCGGCGTTGAGATAGTCGATGACCTTGGCGTCGCCCTTCATGGGTGGCATCCTTCTTGCTGTCTGTTCTGGCCCGCAAAATCGGCGGTGCGACGCCCAACTTATCGCACGCGCGCATGGTGTCCAGAAAGAGCGGCATGCAGCCGCCGCAATCGGCGCGTTTTCCCAAGGCATGATAGATCTTGCCCGGTGTGATGATCGTCTGTGGATCCGACGCGCGCATCCAGTCGATGGCGGCGTGAATGTCCTGATCCGAGATTTGGGTGCAGTGGCAGACGATCATGGCAAGCTCCTGTGCCGGTGAAACTGAACGATTCTGTCGGATTTGTAAAGTCTGACGATTTCGCTTGGCCACCGGGGACCGCTTGACGGACCGCAGGCCGCACCGCAAAAGCCAAAGCCATGAAGCTGACTGATTTCGACTTTGACCTTCCCGCCCACCTGATCGCCACGCGTCCCGCAAGGCCGCGCAGTTCCGCGCGGCTTTTGCTGGCCCAAGGGGAGGCAATCGACGACCGGCGCGTCAGCGACCTGCCCGAAATCCTGCGGCCGGGCGATGTTCTTGTGCTGAACGACACCAAGGTGATCCCTGCGCGCCTGATTGGCCTCCGCCCGCGCGACACGACCCAAGGCCCGGTCGAGGCGAGGATCGAGGTCACGTTGCTGGAACCCGCAGCCGAGGGCTGGAGGGCGCTGGCCAAACCCTTGCGCAAACTGCGCACCGGCGAGGTGATCCGGTTCGGCGACGCCCTGTCCGCCGAGGTGGCCGAGATCGGCGACGGGGAGCTGCGGCTGGTCTTTGACGCGACGGGCGACGCCTTTGACGCCGCCCTTCGGCAGGTTGGCGCCATGCCGCTGCCGCCCTATATCGCTTCGCTGCGTGCACCGGACGCGCAGGATCACGACGACTACCAGACCGTCTGGGCGGCGCGTCAGGGCGCCGTCGCCGCCCCCACGGCCAGCCTCCATTTCGACGCGCCGCTTCTGGCGGCGCTCGAGGCACGCGGGATCGAGTTCGTGCATGTGACGCTGCATGTGGGCGCAGGCACCTTTCTGCCCGTCAAGGTCGAGGACGTGACCACCCACCGGATGCATGCCGAATGGGGCGAGGTCAGCCCGTCCGCCGCGGACGCGCTGAACCGCGCCCGATCCGAGGGCCGGCGCGTGATCCCCGTCGGCACCACCGCGCTGCGGCTGATCGAATCGGCCGCAACGGACGAAGGCCACGTGACGGCATTTCAGGGGACGACCGACATCTTCATCTACCCCGGCTATCACTTCCGGGTGACCGACGCGCTGATGACGAACTTCCACCTGCCGAAATCGACGCTGATGATGCTGGTGTCGGCGCTGATGGGACCCGAAAAAATCCGCCGGATCTATGGACATGCGGTTGCGGACGGGTATCGTTTCTTCAGTTACGGCGACGCGTCGCTGCTGATCCCCTGAGGTCGGATTCCGGCTGGCATGCGCCCCCTGTCAGAGCTAGGCCAACTTGGCTGACCCTTCCGATCCGACGAAACGAGACACGCGATGATTTCGGTGCTGCGCGCCACCTGGCCCCTGCTTCTTGGCATCCTGCTGCTCATGGTCGGAAACGGCATGCAAGGCACGCTTCTGGGCATCCGCGGCGATCTGGAAGGCATCCCGACCTTCCAGATGTCCATTGTCATGACCGGCTATTACGGTGGCTTCCTGCTGGGCAGCCTGACGGTCCCCGACCTGATCAAGAACGTGGGCCATGTGCGGGTCTTTGCGGCGCTGGGTTCGCTGATCTCGGCGGCGCTGGTGCTGTTCGCGGTCGAGCCGCATTGGATCAGCTGGACGTTCCTGCGCTTTCTGATCGGCTTCTGCTTTTGCGGCGTCTACGTGACGGCGGAAAGCTGGCTGAACGCGGGTTCCACGAACGAGAACCGGGGTCAGGCGCTGTCGGCCTACATGATCGTGCAGCTGGCGGGCATCGTGGTGGCGCAGGCGCTGCTGAACGTGGGCGATCCGGGCGGCTTTCTGCTGTTCGTCATCCCGTCGGTCCTGGTGTCGCTGGCCTTCACGCCGATCCTGCTGAGCGCGCAGCCCGCGCCGCAGTTCGAGACGATCAAGCGCATGTCCTTTGCCAGCCTGTACCGCGCCTCGCCGCTGGGCTGCGTGGGGATCTTCCTCATGGGGGGCGTGTTTGCGGCACTGTCGGGCATGTCCTCGGTCTGGGGTACGCTGATCGGGCTGTCCGTGGCGCAGATCAGCCTTTTCGTCGCCGCGATCTATGCGGGCGGTCTGGTTCTGCAATACCCGATCGGCTGGATCTCGGACCGCTATGACCGCCGGATGCTGGTGCTGATCCTGTCGGCCATCGGCGGGCTGACCGGGCTGGTCGTGATCGCGGCGGGGCCCGGGACCTTCGGGCTGATTGTGGCAGGGGCCGTGATGGGCGGGATCGCGAACCCGATCTATGCGCTGCTGCTGGCCTATACCAACGATTATCTGGACCAGTCCGACATGGCCTCGGCTTCGGCGGGCTTGCTGTTCATCTATGGCGTGGGCTCGATGGCGGGCCCCATGGTGACAGGCTGGCTGATGGGGGTCATGGGGCCGGATGGGTACTGGGCCTACATGGGGGTCCTGCTGATGCTGCTGACGGCATACGCTGGCTGGCGCGCCACGCAGCGCCGCGCCCTGACCCCGGAGGAACAGGGCAGCTTTGCGGTCATCACTCCCAACGCCACGCCCCTTGCAATCGAGGTCGTCCTGGATGAGGCGCAATCCGACAACCCCCTGCCTGCCGCTCAAAGCTGAGGATTGTCCGGATCGTCTTGACCTGCCGGACCTGCCTTGGCCATGATCCCGCAGCCGGGGCAAAAGGACGATTTAGGAATGTCGGGATCGAACCTTGCATCGCGCGCCAGCCGCCGCCTCAGGTGGGAGGCGTCGCGCCTGTCGCTGGCCTGGAACGACGTGGTGTACACGCGCTGGCATGACCTGACGCGGACCCGGCGCTTGCGGCCCGTTCCAGGATCGCAGCCCCTGCACCGGAAAGTCGCGATCTACGCGATCTATCCCACGTCCGGCGTGCTGCCCTCGCATCTGGTGGCCTTGCGGCATCTGCTGGCGCAGGGCTATGCGGCTCTGGTTGTGGCCAACCTGCCCCTGTCCGAACAGGATCTTGCGCGGCTGCTGCCGCTGTGCTGGCAGGTCGCGCAGCGGCGGAACTTTGGCTTTGACATCGGCGGCTATCGCGCGGCGCTGCTGTGGCTGGGCGAACGCCTTGCGCGACTAGACCGGCTGGTCCTGACCAACGACTCGATCTGGTTTCCGGTGGGGCAGGGACGGGACTGGCTGGCTGTGGCCGATGGCTTGTGCGAGCCCGGCGCAGGAGCGGCGGAGCCGGATCTCATCGGGGCTGTCAGCAACGGCGGCATGGCTGGCAGCGGCCATGCAGGATCGTGGCAGATCGAAACGGCTGCCGCGGATTTCCATTACTGCTCCTTTGCGCTGTCGTTTGGTCCTGCCATCCTGCGCGACCCGGATTTCCTGACCTTCTGGCGGCGGATGCGTCTGACGGACCGGAAAGTCCAGATCGTCGAGCGGGGCGAGGTCGCGATCAGCCGGTGGGCCATCGGGCGCGGGCACCGCCACAAGTCCTGCTGGGATCTGCAGGGCCTGGCAGAACGGCTGGCGGGGCAGGACCTGGACAGGCTGGTCTTGCTGATCGACGCGCTGATCATCCCCGAGGATCGGGCGCTGCGCGAAAGGCGCGCGGCGTTCCGTGCCTCGGCCGCCGTCCAGGACAAGACTGCGGTGGTGAATTTCCTGCTGGAGGTGATCGCTTTGACGGGCCCCGCCTATGCGCTGCCGGCGTGGACAGTGGACGAGGACGGGTTCGGGTTTTTGAAGAAATCTCCCCTGAGGCTGGATCAGCAGGGCCGCGCCTGCACGCTGGCATTGCTGGGTCCTCACCCCGATTTCCTGGCTGAGGCGCAGGCGGTGCCCCTGCAGTCCCTTTCGGCCTGAAGCCTGTCCGGGGGCAATTCGGCGGCTGCCTTGCTGCGGTGATCGATATGGTTTAACGCTGAACTATTCTTTTCCAGCGGGGGACGTGATGGCCCAGAATTTCGACATGGTGGTGATTGGCGCCGGACCGGGGGGCTATGTCGCCGCCATCCGGGGCGCGCAGCTGGGGCTGAAGGTGGCCTGCATCGAGCGCGAACATCTGGGCGGCATCTGCCTGAACTGGGGCTGCATCCCGACCAAGGCCATGCTGCGCAGTGCCGAAGTGTATCACCTGATGCACCGCGCCAAGGATTTCGGGCTGGCGGCGCAGGGCATCAGCTATGATCTGAACGCCGTCGTTGCGCGGTCGCGCGGCGTGGCCAAGCAGCTGTCGGGCGGGATCGGACACTTGTTCAAGAAGAACAAGGTCACGACCATCATGGGCGAGGCCAAGCTGGCGGGCAAAGGCAAGGTGACTGTCACGACCGACAAGGGCACCGAGGAGATCACGGCAAAGTCGATCGTGCTGGCGACCGGCGCGCGGGCGCGCGAGCTGCCGGGGCTGGAGCCGGACGGCAAGCTGGTCTGGAACTACAAGCACGCGCTGAAGCCGCCGCATATGCCGAAAAAGCTGCTGGTGATCGGTTCGGGCGCCATCGGGATCGAGTTCGCCAGCTTCTTCAACACGCTTGGGGCCGACACCACGGTGGTCGAGGTGATGGACCGCGTTTTGCCGGTCGAGGACGCGGAGATCAGCGCCTTTGCAAAGAAGCAGTTCGTCAAGCAGGGCATGACGATCCTGGAAAAAGCCTCGGTCAAGAAGCTGGACCGCAAGGGCAGCACGGTGACCGCACATATCGAGGCCGGCGGCAAGACCGAAACGCGCGACTTCGACACGGTCATCTCGGCCGTGGGCATCGTCGGCAATGTCGAGGGGCTGGGTCTGGAAGAGGCCGGGATCAAGGTCGATCGCACCCATGTCGTGACGGACGAATACTGCCGCACCGGGGCTGAGGGTGTGTATGCCATCGGCGATCTGGCGGGCGCGCCCTGGCTGGCGCACAAGGCCAGCCACGAGGGCGTCATGGTCGCCGAGCTGATCGCGGGCCAGCACCCCCATCCCATCAAGCCGGGCAGCATCGCAGGCTGTACCTATTGCCACCCGCAGGTGGCCAGCGTCGGCATGACCGAGGCGCGCGCCAAGGAAGAGGGATACGAGGTCAAGGTCGGCCGCTTCCCCTTCATCGGCAACGGCAAGGCCATCGCGCTTGGCGAATCCGAGGGCATGATCAAGACCGTCTTCGACGCCAAGACCGGCGAGCTGCTGGGCGCGCACATGGTCGGCGCCGAGGTGACCGAACTGATCCAGGGCTATGTCATCGGCCGCCAACTGGAAACGACCGAGCAGGACCTGATGGAGACGGTGTTCCCGCATCCCACCCTGTCCGAGATGATGCACGAGGCGGTTCTGGACGCCTATGGCCGCGCGATCCATTTCTGAGCGTGCCGCATGAAGTCGAACATGGACAGGGGGCCTTGGGCCCCCTGTCGCTTTTCATGTGACTTTTCGCGCAGGGTGTTTCCGGCAGTGGAAACGCTCAGTCGGCGGGGGTCAGCGTGGTGATCCCGGTCGCGGCGGCCCGGGCAAGATCCCGGTCCAGCGACATCCCGATGTATTCGCCGCGCCGCCACAAGCCCGCCAGATCGTCGTAATGGCGCGACAGGGGGTGGCCTGACTGTCCTGTCGAGATGATGAAGACCGAACTGTCGGGATCTGCAAGGTCATAGACGCCCCTGAAGCCCGCGCCGTTCACCGCGTCAAAGAGTTGGGTGCCGCTGCCGAACAGGCCGGCGCGCGCGACGGTGAACTCCCCTCCCGAGATGGACTGGGTGATGTTCATGATCCAACCTAGCGCCGGCAGGTTGCCAAGGCCCGGATGCAGGTGGCGCGCCTGGTGCACATCGCCCCATCGCCAGCTGGTCACATCGGGACCGAAGCGGGCCGACAGGTCCAGGATCGCGCGGTCCAGCGCCTGGCGGGCGATTGTGGCGCAATCCTCGGTCGCGGCACTTTGCACGATGTCGCACCAGCGGGCCGCACCGCGGCGGTTGCGAAAGACGGCGTCGATGAAGCCGGGCTGCAACCGGATGATGTCATCGGACAAGGGGCCAAGTTCGTCCCGGATCAGCCGATCCTGCAGGGCTGACATCCAGGCGGCGTAGATCACCGGTTCAGGCAGGTGTTCATTCATGGCGCCGTCCCATTCGGCCAGCAGGTTCAGCGCATCCTGGCGCTGCCGTTCGGCCGTGCCGGGCGCTGCGGGATCGCCTGCAAACCACAGGTTCGCCCCGACCAGCGGCAGAAGCGCCCGCGCGGCCGGGCTGACCACGTCCAGTTGGGCCGCGATAAGGCTGTCGCGGGAATGCACCTCCCGATCACCCAGCAGGCGTTCCAGCCGGCCTCGCCGGATACCGGCATCTGCGGGCTCTTCCGTGGCAATGCTGATGCCTCTTGCGGGAGTTTCAAAGGCTCCGGCCAGAGACGTGACACCTTGCCAAGTGGTCTCGGGGAGCCAACCGGGCGAGGGCAGGGCCCCCCCCGTCGGATGATCGGGTCCCCGCTCGGGCAAGGCCCCGGCGCGCAGGTGCGTCACGCGCTGGTCGTCCGCCAGGGTCACGGAAAGGGCCGGAGCGACGACTCTGGTCAGGGCGCGCGCGGCCTCTTCGGCGGTGCCCGAGCGCATGAGGCCCATCAGCGCGGACATGGTCTCATCCTGTTGCGAAGCCCCCGTCCAGCGAAGTGTTGCCACATGACCGATCGGGGTGACGTCGCGCAGACCCGGATCCAGGCCCGGCACCACCGGGCCGTTCAGCGTTTCGCGCAGGGTGACGGTCTGGTTCGGGGCATCCAGGACGCGGATCACCTCTGTCCGGGTCTGGAAGCTGGTCCAGCCGTCCGGCCCGCGATAACGATCGGGATTGCCGGGCTGCACCTCCTCGATGGCGATGTCGGCATCGTCGATGTCCGTGGGGGTCAGCGCCCAGGACAGGCCGGGAGAACGGCCTGACAGGACCAGGGGCATCCCGGGAACGGTTGCGCCGATGACGCCGCCGCTGGCCAGTTCCAGCCGCGCCAGGTAGAACAGCGACGGCGCCGTCAGCTTGGAATGCAGGTCATTAGCCAAAAGCGATGCGTCTGCTGCCGTGCGTTGCGGTGCCGCGCCGAAGGCGTTTCCCCCCATCGCCATTCCCGGCCGCAGATAGCTGAGCGGCGCGCGGGCCGCGTCCGGGCTGATGCTGCGCTCGGGCATGCCGATGCGCGCGCCGGGAAAGAGGTCCGCATAGCGCGGAAGGTCCGCAGGCACGTCGGTGCGCGCCAGGATGTCGGGACCGTGCTCGGGCCAGGCCAGCGACAGGCGGGCGCGCATGATCTCGTCCGCGGCGGCATCGGTGCTGCTGGCGGCCAGCAGCTTGAGGATCGCCAGCGAATCAGCCGGCTGCCAGTAGGAGATCACGTCGGGAAACAGAAAGAACTCGGGCGCGCCGCGTCCCATCGCACCGTCATTGACGATGCGGATCCACTGGTTCACCCCCCCGGCATAAGCGGTCAGCGCCGCACGGGTCTCAGGGTCCTGCACCTCGAGCGAGGCCTGCGCATTGCGATAAAGTCCCAACCTGCGGGCCAGGTCGTCGGCGGGCAGGGCCACGGCACCATGGATCTCGGCCAGCCGGCCCTGTGCAGCACGGCGCAAAAGGGTCATCTGGAACAGCCGGTCCTGCGCATGGGCCAGCCCCAGCGCGAAGAACACGTCCTGATCCGTCTGGGCGAAGATGTGGGGGACGTTTTCGGTCGAACGTACGATCTCGACCGGTGCGATGATGCCCTCGACCCGGTAGCTGGCGTTGTAGTCGGGCAGCGAGCGCACGGCGAAATACCAGACCAGCGCCGCCGACAAGACCATCAGGACGATCAACCCGACAGTCAGCCGCAGAAGCCAGCGAAACATGGTCAGCATGTGGGGCAGGGTCCTTGGGCGGTTCTGGCGCGGCGCGGGTTGACCCGGATGCGCGTGGGTGGTGGTGTGCTGCATAGGACAGGCGCGCGGCCATTTCAACGCAAGGGGGACCATCGGGTCGCCCGGGCCACAGTCTGTCGGAATGGTGCAACGGCAGGAGGACGGCGTGGCAGGAACCGCGTTTCTGGGACTGGGCGTGATGGGCTTTCCCATGGCAGGGCATCTGGCGGCCGCAGGGCACCAGGTCACGGTCTATAACCGCAGCAGTGCAAAGGCCGAGGCATGGACAACCCGGCACGGCGGCCGCAGCGCGCCCAGCCCGCGTTTGGCCGCCAAAGGGGCGCAGTTCGTGATGGCCTGCGTGGGCAACGACGATGACCTGCGGCAGGTGTGCCTGGGCGAGGATGGCGCCTTTGCCGGCATGGCGCCCGGCGCCGTCTTTGTCGATCATACCACCGTTTCGGCCAGCGTGACGCGCGAACTGGCCGAGGCGGCGCGGGCGGCCGGGCTGGGCTATGTGGACGCGCCGGTGTCCGGCGGGCAGGCGGGGGCCGAGAACGGCCAGCTGTCGGTGATGTGCGGCGGCATGCAGGAGGATTATGACCGCGCCGCGCCGGTGATCGAGGCTTATTCCCGGATCTGCCGCCGGATGGGCGAGGTCGGCGCGGGCCAGATGACCAAGATGTGCAACCAGATCGCCATCGCGGGTCTGGTCCAGGCGTTGTCCGAATCGCTGGCCTTTGCCCAGAAGTCAGGCCTGGATGTCGAGAAGGTCGTTGAGGTGATCAGCCAGGGCGCCGCCGGAAGCTGGCAGATGGTCAACCGCCACAAGACGATGGCCCAAGGGCAGTTCGATCACGGTTTCGCCGTGGACTGGATGCGCAAGGACCTGGCGATCTGCCTTGCCGCGGCGGACGAGGTCGGCGCCCTGCTGCCGGTCACGGCGCTGGTGGACCAGTTCTACAACGAGGTGCAGCAGATGGGCGGGGGGCGGTGGGACACCTCGTCGCTGATCGCGCGGCTGCAGCGGTGAAGCCGGTTCTCCATCGCGCCGTCACGGGCACGCCAAGCGCCGTCTGGTTCCGCGACAAATTTGCCGTGAACGGCTGGACCGGTTCATGGTCCGGTGGCGTTTACGACTGGCATCATTTCCACCGGACCACGCATGAGGTGCTGGGGTGCCATCGGGGACAGGCCGTCCTGCGCCTTGGCGGCGAGGCGGGTCGGGACGTGGTCCTGAAGGCGGGGGATGTTGTCATCATTCCTGCCGGCCTGGCGCATTGCTGCCGCTCCGCCAGCAGCGACTTCACGGTTCTGGGCGCCTATCCGGGCGGGGCGGAACCTGACATGCAGACGGGCGGGGGCGTGTCCTGCCCGCTGCCGAAATGGCATCTTGATCCCGTGTTCGGGGCAGGGGCCGACAGCTAGAAAGGAGGTCCGTTCATGGCGGAAAGGACCCTGCACGGGCAGATCGAGTTCGACATCACCGGCGTCAGCGAACACGAGGCCATGGGCGAGATGGTTGTGACACCGGGCGTGCTGAACCCGTTCGGCACCGTCCATGCCGGAGCCCTGGTGTGGTTTGCGGATGTGGTTGCCACCAACCTGGTTTTGGGCGGAGAGCAGGTCGAGGAAGGCATGAACAGCTTTCCCGTCGCGGTGACGCTGAACGCGCAGTTGCTGGCAAACCGTCGCGACGGGCATCTGACCGCGCAGGCCCGCTGGGTCAAGCGGGGCCGGCGCATCTCGACTGTGCGGACCGAGGTGCGGGATGCCGAAGGGCGGGTGCTTCTGGACCTGACCTCCACGCATATGAGCGCGCGCGCCGCGACTGGCTGACCTTGCGGAACCCGGTCGGGTCCGGCCGCATCCCTGCTTGAACCCGTTCCCGATCGCG
Source organism: Alphaproteobacteria bacterium (assembly GCA_016869875.1). Classification (GTDB taxonomy): domain Bacteria; phylum Pseudomonadota; class Alphaproteobacteria; order Rhodobacterales; family Rhodobacteraceae; genus Paracoccus. The sequence goes on along the minus strand of VGDE01000011.1, from coordinate 1,214 downwards.
TCATCATGGCGGTGTCGACAAGCGAAGGGGAAACGATGGACGGCCTGATGATGCACCGCCCGCTGCTGCAGAGCGGGCTTCTGGACTATGCGGCCGAAGCGTTTCCCGAGGCCGAGATCGTGTCGCGCCGGGTCGAAGGCGACCTGCACCGCCAGAACTGGAAGGACACCCGCCGCCGCACGATACAACTGTCGCGCGCGCTGGAGGAGTTGGGGATCGTGGCGGGCGATCGGGTCGCGACCCTTGCGTGGAATGGCCACCGCCATCTGGAAGTGTATCACGCCGTTCCGGGGATCGGCGCGATCTGCCACACGATCAACCCGCGCCTTTCGGCCGACCAACTTTGCTATGTCATCCGGCATGCGGGCGACCGGCTGCTGTTCACGGACCTGACATTCGTGCCGCTGCTGGAACGTCTGCGCGACCGCCTGCCAACAATGCGTTATGTGGTGATGACCGACCGTGCGCACATGCCCGAAACGGCGCTGGAGATCCTGTGCTACGAGGACCTGCTAGACGGGCAGGAGGACGACCGGATCTGGCCCGACCTGCCGGAAACCACGGCTTCGGGGTTGTGCTACACCTCGAGCACCACGGGCGAGCCCAAGGGAGTGCTGTATTCGCATCGATCGAACATGCTGCACGCGCTGACGACGGCTGCCGTTCTGGGACCGGACCTGGGGCCGCAGCCGCGAATCTTACCGGTGGTGCCGCTGTTTCACGTCAACGCATGGGGTCTGCCCTTCACCGCGCCGCTGATCGGGGCAAGCCTGATCATGCCCGGGCCGCATCTTGACGGCGCCAGCCTGTGGGAACTGTGCGAGGGCGAGCATGTCGAAAGCGCCTGGGGCGTTCCCACCATCTGGCAGGGGCTGCTGGCGGAAATCCGGACGCGTGGCGCCAAACCACATGCGTTGCGCCACATCGTCGTCGGTGGCAGCGCCATGCCGCGCAGCCTGATCGAGGGCTTCGAGGCGCTGGGGGTGGACGTGAACCATGCCTGGGGAATGACCGAAACCTCGCCCTTGGGCAGCCAGGGCTCACTGACCCCAAGGCAGCGCGCCCTGCCCGATGAACGGCGGATGGACCTGAAGCAGAAGCAGGGGCGGCGCGTCTTCGGGGTCGAGATGAAGATCGTCGATGACGAGGGGCGGCCCCAGCCTCATGACGGGCGCGCCATGGGCGAGTTGTTCGTGCGCGGCAATACCGTCAGC
>VGDE01000010.1 GCA_016869875.1 Alphaproteobacteria bacterium | reverse complement strand
CGGTTTTGCGGTAAACAGCACCGTGTCGCCGACCGAGGCCTGGAAATACTGGGCCGTGGCCTCGGCCCCCAGCACACCACCCGCCAGATCGCCCTGGTAGACGGCACCGCCCGCCACATTGGCGTAAGGGTCCTGGACCGGGGGCGCGGCGGGGGGCGCAGGCTGGGCACAGGCCGTCAGCGCCAGAAGGCAGACCAGAAGGGCAGGCTTTGTCGCGACGTTCATCATCTCATCCTCATGGCATCAAGGGACCCCAGGACGGGTCCGAGGCGGCAAAGTCCAGGTTCATCGGTCGCATGTTGCGCCCGGTGACGTCGACGGAATGCAGGCGAGGCTGGCCGGTTCCCCCGGGCGTCACGCGCGTGAACATGACCACGCGGCCATTGGGGGCCCAGGTCGGTCCTTCGTCCAGGAAGGATTCGGTCAGCATCTTCTCGCCCGACCCGTCGGTGCGCATGATCCCGATGTGGAAGCGGTCACCGATCTGCTTGGTGAAGGCGATCATGTCTCCCTTGGGTGACCAGGCAGGCGCGCCATAGCGGCCGTCGCCAAAGCTGATCCGCGTCGGTTCCCCTCCATCAAGGCCCATGATGTACAGCTGCGGAGTGCCCGAACGGTCGCTTTCAAAGACGATCCGCCGCCCGTCCGGGCTGAAGCCCGGAGAGGTTTCGATCGAAGGGGCATTGGTCAGCGCCCGCTGTGCGCCCGTTCCGGCCTCCATCAGCCAGATGTCGGTATTGCCGCCCTGCTCGCGGGAATAGGCGATCCAGCGGCCGTCGGGACTGAAGGCCGGAGAAAAGGCCATGGCCCCCGCGTCCTGCGTCAGCGGCCGCGAGGTGACGCTGGACACGTCCATCACCCGGATCTGGGGAAAGCCGCTGTCATAGCTGGTATAGGCGAGCCGCCGCCCGTCGGGCGAGAACTTGGGCGCCAGGACCAGGGACGAGCTGTCGGTCATCCAGAGAATGTTGGCGCCGTCATAATCCATCACCCCGATGCGCTTGATGCGCGCGTTCTTGGGACCGGTTTCCTGCACAAAGGCGACGCGACTGTCGAAATAGGGCTTTTCTCCGGTCAACCGGGCATAGATCTGGTCGGCGATCTTGTGGGCCGCCCGGCGCCAGTCGCCCGCGCGGGCATCGAACTGCATCCCGTCGCCCTGCGGCTGACCCGAAACCACGTCGAACAGCCGGAACCGCACGCTGATGTTCTCTCCTGAACGGGTGACCTCGGCCGAAACCAGGCCCTGCGCGTTCACCGCCTGCCAGTCCTCGTAGCTGACGGCTTCGGTAAAGCTGGCGGGGCGCGCCAGATGCGCTTCGGCCGGGATCTCGCGGAACAGACCCGTCCCGGTCAGGTCGTCGGCCACGACCTGCCGCACCCGCGCCGCGATCTCGGCATCGCCGTGAAAGGGCGGGATCGCGATGGCCATGGGTTCGATCACCCCGTCGGTGATCTCGATCCGCAGCGGTGCCTCCTGCGCCTGAACCGGGCCGGCAGGCAGGAACGCCGCCGAAGCGGCGAGCAAAAGGGCGGGGGCAAGGATCAGTGGGCGGAACATGGCGTTGTCATTACCTCGGGTCGGCGGAAAGCGAAAGGCGCGCAGGCCACGAATTTTCATTGCAGTTCAACTCCGTCAGGCCGGAAATCCACGACAACATCGCGCCAGCGGCCATATTTGGAGGCGGGCATGTCAAAGCCCGCGCGCCCGCACATCAGGATCGCGCGGCGCGCCACCTCGAAGGCCTGCTGCGCACCCGCCTCGGTGCCTCCCCGATAGCCTGCAATGCGCAGGCTGTTCTGGTCGGGCACCCCGTCCGGCGACAGCGAGAACCCGACCGAGACAACCATCCGCGAGGCCTCGACCGACAGCGCACCGATGTTCCAGCAGTTCTGGATGGCAAAACGCAGGCCTTCGCGCTCGGCCAGGGACAAAGGCTCGCCCATGGGCAGGGCTCCTCCTTGTGCCAAGGCATCCGTCAAGGCATCGTTCGGCACCGGCACCGGCAGCGGATCGGTGCCCGGCGTCAGGCGCATCATGTCGGCAGGCGGACCGGAAAAGTTGTTCTCGGCCTCGCCGGCGCCCGCGCCGGTTCCTGCCATCGCGCCGGCCAGCGCCGCCGCCAGCGGATCAAGCCCGGCCGAAGCGCCGCTGCCCCCCTCGATCATCTGCCTCTCGCCGCCCAGGGCATCGCCGGTCGAGGCGGTGTCGGTTCCTCCTGCCCCGGCCTGTCCCTGCGCCTCGCGCAGCGCCTCCTCAAGTGCCCGCCGATCGGCGGCCTCCGCCTCGGCCCGGCGTGCGGCTTCCCGTTCGGCCTCCTCGCGTGCGGCCTCTGCGGCCCGACGCTCCTCTGCCTCACGGGCCTCCGCCTCACGCGCCTCCGCCTGTCGACGTTCCTCGGCGGCGCGCTCTTCCGCTTCACGGGCGGCCGCCTGGCGCGCCTCGGCGGCACGGCGCTCTTCCTCGGCCGCGCGCTCGGCGGCCAGGCGTTCCTCTTCCGCACGGGCCGCCGCCTCACGGGCTTCAGCTTCGCGGGCCTCTGCCTCTCGGGCCGCCGTCTGGCGCGCTTCGGCTTCACGAGCCTCTGCCTCACGGGCACTGGCCGCGCGACGCTCTTCTTCGGCCTGCGCTTCGGCCTGACGACGTTCCTCTGCGTCTCGCGCCTCGGCTTGCCGCTGCGCTTCCGCCTCGCGCGCGGCGGCCGCACGCCGCTCCTCGGAGGCTGCGCGTTCGGCAGCCTCGGCAGCCTGACGTTCCGCCGCGGCTTGCTCCTCGGCTGCGCGTGCCTCGGCGGCGGCACGTTGCTCGGCCGCCGCGCGCTCGGCTGCGTCCGCGGCACGACGCTCTGCCTCGGCTTCCGCGGCGCGCTGCTGTTCGGCCACGGCGGCTTGGCGCGCCGCCTCGGCACGGGCAGCCTCAGCACGGGCAGCCTCGGCAGCTTGCGCCTGGAGGGCAGCCTCCTGGGCGGCGGCCTGACGGGCAGCCTCGGCTGCGGCGGCTTCGGCCAAGCGGCGGCTGCGGTTCTCGACCAGGTCTGCAGGACGGTCCTGTGGACGAGCGGATCGATCCAGCGCCAGAACCGAACGCGGGGCGACGGGTGCCGCCGCCAGATCCGTCGAAGGGGCGACGGGCTGGGGCGGCTGCGCCCCGGCCACCGGACCCTCGGCGGGTGCGGGAACCGCGGGTGCGTCTTCGGCGGCCTGGTTCTGGTTGCTGGCAGCTCCCGGCAGATCCGTGGCCACATCGACCGGAGCGGCCGGGGCAAAGTCGCTGAGATCGGGCGAGGCATCCGTCACATCCGGCTGCGACAGCGCGGCCACATCTTCGGTTGCCGGGGGCGCCGCATCTGCCGGCCGGCCCGCATCCTCATCGGTCGCGGTCGTGGGCTCGGGCAGGCTGGCCACGGCGGTCGCCTCGGCGCCCACGGGCCCCGCTCCGCGCGAGGCAGCGGCCAAGGCCTCGAACTCGGCCCCGCTGATGGTGGACACCTGCGTCGTCCGCACGGGAGGCCCCGGTTGGGGGCGGAACAGCGCGCCGCCCAGGATCGCCCACAGGATCAGCGACCCGTGTGCGATCCCCGAGATCCAGTAGCCGATGCGGCCTTCGCGATCGTCCATGGCCTAGCCGTCCATCCTGGGGCCGCCGGTTTCCGTCACCAGCACGATGTCGGTGATGCCGGCCGCGTTCAGCGCGCCCATGATCTGCACCACGCGCGCATAGGGGATCGAGCCGTCGGCGCGCAGGAACACGCGGGCGCTCTGGCGCTCGGCCAGGATCGCGCGCAGGCGGGCGACCAGTTGGCTGTCCTCGACCGGCTGCTCCATGACCAGCATGGAACCCTGGGCCGGGATCGAGAGGACCAGCGGCTCTTCCTGTTCCGTCGGGACGGCATTGGCCGCGGTCTGCGGCAGGTTCAGCGGCACGCCTGCGGTCATCAGCGGTGCGGCGACCATGAAGATGATCAGCAGCACCAGCATCACGTCCACGAAGGGGGTGACGTTGATCTCGGACATGGGCAGATTGCGCCGCCGCCCCTTTGCCCTGACCCGCTTGACGACCGATGTTCCCATGGTTCAGGCCTCGTCCATCTGGCGCGACAAGAGCGTCGAGAACTCGTCCGAGAACGCCTCCCACCCGCCGACGATACGTTCCGCATCTCCTGACAGCTTGTTGTAGAAGACCACGGCGGGAATGGCGGCCACAAGGCCCAGGGCGGTGGCCAGCAGCGCCTCGGCGATGCCGGGGGCCACGACCGCAAGGCTGGTGTCCTGGCTCAGCGCGATGCCCTCGAAGGCGGTCTTGATGCCCCAGACCGTACCGAACAGTCCGATGAAGGGCGCGGTGGAGCCGACAGTCGCCAGAAAGGACAGGCCCCGGAACAGGCGCCCTTCCTCGCGCTGGATCGCCACGTTCATGGCCCGGTCGATGCGGCTGATTCCGCCCGGGATCAGGCGGCCGTCGTCGCGGTGGCTGCGCCGCCACTCTGTCATGCCCGCAGCAAAGATACGCTCGGACGCGCCCTTGGGACGGTCCCCCAGACGATCATAAAGATCGTCAAGCGGCTCGCCGGACCAGAAGGAGCGGTCGAAACGGGATGATTCCTTGCGGGCCTGCGCAAAGACCATGAACTTCTGCACAATGATCGCCCAGGCCCAGAACGAGGCCGCGATCAGCATGATCATCACCACCTGAACCGTCAGGGACGAGCGCAAGAACAGCGCCACGGCCGAAAAATCGAGGGCCTCGGCGGCCTGAATGGGTTCCATCTTCACTGCCTCATCATCATGTCCCGCGGCTGTTTCGGCCAGCCCGGCGTTGCGCGCCTTTTATCGTGTTCCTAACAAGGGTTTCATCCCCCGGCGCAACACAATGGCGTCACTTTTACGCAAGGCGCAGCCAATATGCCGCAGGCGCCCCATATGCGAGACGACGCCGCGCCACCAGAACCTCCGGCCCACCTTCGAGGGCCTGGAGCAGGCCATGCGCGAGCGGACCCGCGCCGGGACCTGCGCGCAGCCGTCGTTTTCAACAGGGGGCCGCGATCCGGCGCGGCCGGACCTCAGGCCGACCGGCAGGACAACGGTCACCGGGCGGCAACGCCGGCAACAGGGGGCGCAGATTGCCGCGCCTCAGCCCGGACCAGCAAGGCGGCACGGCGCCGATTTCGCAGCGATGCGATCAGCCATCAACAGCGGTCCTCAGTGCGGCAGGCACGCGGACCGGCCGCCCTTGCGCATTCAGGCAGGCAATGGTGACACGGGCCGTGAACAGCAGCTGATCGCCGCGCCGGACCTGCTGGTCGACGATGATGCGCGCAGGGCTGGCCTGTGTCAGATCGGTCCTGACCGTCAGCAGGTCATCGAACCGGGCCGGCCGCAGGTAGTTGGCCTCGACACGGCTGACGGCAAAGACCTGGCCGGTTTCGCGCTGCATCCCAAGCTGGTCGATCCCAAGCGCACGCAGCCATTCGGACCGCCCCCGCTCGATGAATTTCAGATAGTTGGCGTAATAGACGATCCCGGCAAGATCGGTGTCTTCGTAGTAAACGCGGAGGGTGAAATCGTGACTCATGCGCGCAGGCTAGGACGCTTTTGCGCAATCTGCAATCAGCTGTCGAAAAGCGTCGCCTGCCCCTGAGGCTGCGGCGCCTCAAGCCCCAGATGCCGCCACGCGCGAGAGGCCAGCTGACGTCCGCGCGGGGTCCGGGCGATCAGTCCCTGCTGCAAAAGATAGGGCTCGATGACCTCCTCGATCGCGTCGCGGCTTTCCGAGAGGGCTGCCGACAGCGTCTCGACCCCTACCGGCCCGCCTGCATAGTGTTCCGCCATCAGCGTCAGATAACGCCGGTCGGCACCGTCCAGGCCCAGGTCGTCCACGCCCAGCCGCGTCAGCGCCATGTCCGCAATTTCGCGCGTCAGGCGGCCGTTCCCTTCGACCAGCGCAAAATCCACCACGCGGCGCAGCAGGCGTCCGGCAATGCGCGGGGTGCCCCGGGCGCGGCGGGCAATTTCCAGCGTGCCTTCGGGATCGGCGCTGATGCCCATCAACCGCGCGCCCCGCTGAACGATCAGATCCAGTTCAGGAATTTCATAGAACTGAAGACGCGTCGGGATGCCGAAACGGTCCCGCAGCGGCGTCGTCAGCAGGCCGAGGCGGGTCGTGGCACCCACGAGGGTGAAGGGCTGCAGTTCGATCCGGACCGTGCGGGCGGCAGGGCCTTCGCCGATCACCAGATCCAGTTCGAAATCCTCCATCGCAGGATAAAGGACCTCCTCGACCGCGGGGTTCATGCGGTGGATCTCGTCGATGAACAGGACGTCGCGCGCCTCGAGGTTGGTCAGGATCGCCGCCAGATCGCCTGCCCGCGCAATCACCGGACCCGAGGTCATGCGAAAGTTCACCCCCAGTTCGCGCGCCATGATCTGCGCCAGCGTCGTCTTGCCCAACCCCGGAGGGCCGAAGAACAGCGTGTGGTCCATCGCCTTGCCGCGCATCTTGGCGCTTTCGATGAAGACTTTCAGATTGGCGCGTGCCTCGGCCTGACCCACGAATTCGGACAGGTTCTGCGGGCGCAGGGCACGGTCCTCGCCATCGCCTTCCAGCGATTCGGGGCGGAGCATGGGGTCCGGCTGGGTCATCCGCGGCCCCAGGGGGTGCGCGGACCCGACGGGCGGTTGCGGCCGGTCTTCGGGATGCGGCTGGCTGCCGTGGTCGGCTGCACCGGCGCACGGCCGGTGCCCTCCATCGCCATCAGACGGGCAATCCGCTCCTCGGTCGGAGGGTGGGTGGAAAACATCTTGTCCGCCCGCAGGGCATGCAGCGGGTTGATGATGAACATCGAGGCGGCCGCCGGATTTTTCTCGGCGGGCAGGTTGACCGTCCGCCCTGCCGCCGTCGCGATCCTCTGCAGCGCCGAAGCCAAGGCCCGGGGCTGTCCGCAGATCGCGGCACCCGTTGCATCGGCCTCATATTCGCGGGCGCGGGAAATCGCCATCTGCACCATCATCGCTGCCATGGGGGCCACGATCATCGCGATGATCCCGCCCAGGGCGCCGCCGCGGCCTTCGCGTCCTCCCGCGAACAGCATCATGTTGCCCATCATCGCGATCGCCCCCGCCATGGTCGCGGTGACTGTCATGGTCAGCGTGTCACGATGCTTGATATGGGCCAGTTCATGCGCGATCACGCCTGCGATCTCGTCCCGGCTCAGGGTGTTCACCAACCCTTGCGTCACGGCAACGGCGGCATTCTGGGGGTTGCGCCCGGTGGCGAAGGCGTTGGGCTGTTCCGTCGGCAACAGATAAAGCTTTGGCATGGGCAGATCGGCGCGGCGGGCCAGGTCGGCCGTCATCTGGTAAAGCTCGGGCCCCTGCTGGGGTGACAGTTCGATCGCGCCCTGCTGGCGCAGGACCATCTTGTCGCTGTTCCAATAGCTGAAAAAGTTCATGCCGCCAGCGATCAGCAGGGCAATCAGGGCGCCGCCCTGCCCGCCCAGCATCCAGCCAAGCGCCATGACCAGCGCGGTCAGCGCGGCCATCAGCATGAAGACCTTGACGTTGCCTGCCATGATGTCCCCTCCGGTTCAGTCCTTGGGCGCCAGAAGCCGCAGCGCCGCCCGGATCAACGCGGGCATGGCCGCCGCGGGTTCCCGGGCCTGCGCCTCGGCCACGGCCGTTGCAGCCTCCGAGGGACCATATCCCAGATTGGTCAGCGCCGACAGCGCGTCGGCCATGGCCTGCCCCGCCAGCGCACCGGTCGAGGCCTGGGACGCCTCGTTGCGGGGGATCGACCCCCGCGTCGAGGCGGCGGACGGACCGGGCTCGATGCCCGGTTCGTCCGCATCCCCGCCCGCGGCCACGTCCCCGGCATCGACCGTCAAAGCGCCGCCAAGAGCCATGACCGAGGGCGCCTTGTCCTTCAGCTCCAGCACGATCCGCTGCGCCAGCTTCGGCCCGACGCCGTTGGCCTTGCGCACCGAAGCCCAATCGCCCAGCGCGATCGCCCGCCCCAGCCCCTCGGGGCCAAGCGTCCCCAGGATCGCCAGCGATACCTTGGCTCCCACGCCCTGAACCGATGTCAGCAGCCTGTGCCATTCCTTTTCCAGCATCGTCGGAAAGCCGAACAGCTGCAGCAGGTCCTCCCGCACCAGCAGTTCCGTGTAAAGCGCCGCCGCCTGGCCCACCGGAGGCAGCCCGGCGGCCGTGCGATCACTGACATGGATGATGTAGCCCACCCCCCGCACATCGATCAGCACCTGATCCCGTGCCCGGTGCAGGATCACCCCGGCAATGCGCCCGATCATGCCGCACCCCGTCGCGGTGCAGCGATGCGCAGGGTCCGTCCCTGCAGATGGCGGGCGTGACAGATCGCGATCGCCAGCGCATCCGCTGCATCGGCGCTTTCGAATTGCACCCCGGGCAGCTGCACGCGAACCATGTGCTGAACCTGCTCCTTGCCCGCATGTCCTACGCCCACCACCGTCTTCTTGACGGCATTCGGAGCGTACTCGCCCACGGCGATGCCTGCCTCGGCGGGTGCCAGCAGCGCCACGCCCCGCGCCTGACCCAGCTTCAAGGTGCCCGTGGCATCCTTGTTCACGAAGGTCTGCTCGACCGCGGCCTCGTCGGGTGCGTGAGCGGTGATGACCGCGCAAAGCCCGCGAAACAGGATCGACAGGCGCGCGCCCAGGTCCTGCGCACCGTCCGAATGAATCGTGCCGTTCGCCACATGCCTGATGCGGGGACCATCGACCTCGATCACCCCCCAGCCCATGTTCCGCAACCCGGGATCGATGCCCAAGACCTTCATGCTGCCCTCTTTTTTCCCAGAGCTAGCACGAAGCGGGAACATTTGCATAGGGCCAATGCCACGGCCGCGGCGGGGACGCTGCCGCCGGACGGTCAAGGAAGCGCCCCCTCGATCAGAGGCGCCGGACCTCGGCCTCGGCCTGTCTGTGGCTATTCCTCGATCACCTCCAGCACGCCGGGGACGGCGCGAAGGGCTTGCCGCGCGGGGGTGGTCAGTGGCACGTCATTTGCCACCTCGATCTCGATCACCTCGTCGCCCTCGCGCAGGCGCAGGCGGATCGGTCCGCGCGAACGCGCCGGGACAGAAATCTCAGTGCGGATGCGGCCCAGCACCTCGACCAGGCGCGGGATCGTGTCGGCACCCTGCATCTCGACCGCCAGGCAGCCCGCGCCCGCGTCCGCCACGAAGTCCTCCAGCGCGGCGATCGAATTGGCCAGCATCTTGACCTGGTCACCGGACGGCTCGACCTTGACCTGCAGGACGACGTTCAGCCCCGGCTCCAGCTTGTCGCGCGAGGCGTTCAGCAGGTCCGAGAAGACGGTCACTTCATAAAGTCCGGTCGGATCTGACAGGCTGACAAAGGCATATTGGGTACCCTTGGCCGACTTGCGCTCCATCCGCGCCGCGACCGTGCCGGCGATCTGCGCCACCAAGGGCCCGCCCAGCGCCTCCTGGCTGATCTCGGCAAGCGTCTGGACCTTCTTTCGGCGCAAGGCCGTCAGATAGTCGTCCAGCGGATGGCCTGACAGGTAGAAACCGACGGCCTTGTGCTCCTCGCCCAGCTTTTCGGTCGGCAGCCAGACCCCGGTCAACGGCGCGCGGGGCGGCGGCAGGTCCTCGCCCCCGCCGAACAGCGACGTCTGGCTGGAACCTGCCTGTTCCTGCACCGCCGCCGACCAGGCACACAGCGCATCCAGCGATTTCATGACCCGCGCGCGGTTGTCGTCCAGCACGTCAAAGGCCCCGGCGCGAGCCAGCATTTCAAGGGGCCGCTTGCCTACGCGCTTCATGTCCACCCGACGGGCAAGGTCGTGGATATCGCGGAACGGAACATCCCCCCGCGCCTCGTGGATCAGCCGCATCGCATCCAGTCCCACGCCCTTCAGCGCACCCAGCGCATAGTGGATGCGCCCCTTGCCCACAGTAAAGGTCGGGGCCGAGCGGTTGACGCAGGGCGGCACGATCTCGATCCCCATGCGGTCGCACTCGCGCTTGTAGATCGCCAGCTTGTCGGTCAGGTGGATGTCGCAGTTCATCACCGCAGCCATGAACTCGACCGGGTGGTTCGCCTTCAGCCATGCGGTCTGATAGCTGACGACCGCATAGGCGGCGGCGTGCGACTTGTTGAAGCCGTAGTTGGCGAATTTTTCCAGCAGGTCGAAGACCTCGCCCGCCTTCTTTTCCGGAACGCCATTGGCCACCGCGCCCTTGACGAACTTGGGGCGTTCCTTGGCCATCTCGGCCGCGATCTTCTTGCCCATGGCGCGGCGCAGCAGGTCCGCGCCGCCGAGCGAGTATCCCGCCATGACCTGCGCGATCTGCATCACCTGTTCCTGATAGACGATGATGCCCTGCGTCTCTGCCAGGATATGGTCGATAGTCGGGTGGATCGACTCCAGCGCGCGCAGGCCGTTCTTGACCTCGCAATAGGTCGGGATGTTCTCCATCGGACCGGGGCGATACAGCGCCACCAGCGCCACGATGTCCTCGATGCAGGTCGGGCGCATGCGCCGCAGCGCGTCCATCATGCCCGAGCTTTCAACCTGAAACACCGCCACCGTTCGGGCGCTGGCAAACAGGTCATAGCTGGCCTTGTCGTCCAGCGGGATCAGGTTGATCTGGTTTTCCGTCCCCGGCGCAGGGTCGTAAAGCACCCGCCCGTCTGCATCGACATGCAGCGGACGGCCCGCCCCGTTGATCAGGTCCACCGCGTTCTGGATCACCGTCAGGGTCTTGAGACCCAGAAAGTCGAACTTGACCAGCCCCGCCTGCTCGACCCATTTCATGTTGAACTGCGTGGCCGGCATGTCGGAGGCCGGGTCGCGATACAGCGGCACCAGCCGGTCCAGCGGACGGTCGCCAATCACCACACCCGCCGCATGGGTCGATGCGTTGCGATACAGCCCCTCCAGCTGCTCGGCATAATCCAGCAGGCGGGCGACGACCTCCTCGCGCGCGGCCTCGCGCAGGCGGGGCTCGTCTGCCCGGGCCTTTGTGATGCTGACGGGCTTGACGCCCTCGAGCGGGATCATCTTGGACAAACGGTCCACCTGCCCGAACGGCATCTGCAGCACGCGCCCAACGTCACGCACGGCCGCCTTGGACAACAGCGCGCCAAAGGTGATGATCTGCCCGACCTTGTCGGCGCCGTACTTGTTCTGCACATAGCGGATCACCTCCTCCCGGCGGTCCATGCAGAAGTCGATGTCGAAGTCCGGCATCGACACGCGTTCCGGGTTCAGGAACCGCTCGAAAAGGAGGCTGTAGCGCAGTGGGTCAAGGTCGGTGATGGTCAGCGCATAGGCGACCAGCGAACCCGCCCCCGAGCCGCGTCCCGGCCCCACCGGGATGCCTTGGTTCTTGGCCCAGCCGATGAAGTCGGCCACGATCAGGAAATAGCCCGGGAAGCCCATCTGCTCGATGATGTTCAGCTCAAAGTCCAGGCGGGCGTGGTACTCCTCGACGCTGACGGCATGGGGGATGACCTTCAACCGTGCCTCAAGGCCCTCGCGGGCCTGCCGGCGCAGTTCGGCCACCTCGTCATCGGCAAACTTGGGCAGGATCGGCGCGTGCTTGGCCACGGCAAAGGCGCAGCGGCGGGCGATCTCGACGGTGTTCTCGATCGCCTCGGGCAGATCGGCGAAAAGGACCGCCATCTCTTCGGGCGACTTGAAGTAATGCTGCGGCGTCAGGCGGCGGCGCGGCTGGGACTGGTCGACATAGGCTTTTTCCGCGATGCAGATCAGCGCGTCATGCGCCTCGTACATCGTGGTCTTGGGAAAATACACGTCGTTCGTGGCGACAAGCGGCAGATCCTTGGCATAGGCAAGATCGATCAGCCCACCCTCGCTGGCGGCCTCGGCGTCCATCAGCTTGCCGTTCTCGGCCGGATGCCGCTGCAGTTCGACATAAAGCCGGGTTGGAAAAGCCTCCGCCAGCCGGTCGGCCAGCGCCGCTGCCTTGTCAGCCTGGCCTTGCGCGATCAGCAGGCCCAAAGGCCCGCAGGCGCCGCCGGTCAGGCAGATCAGCCCTTCGGCCCGCGCGCACAACTCGTCCACAGTGACATGAGGCAGCGCGCCGCCCTCGCGCAGGTACAGGCAGGTCGACAGCGCCATCAGGTTCAGCCAGCCCGCCTGGTTCTGTGCCAGAAGGACAACCGGCCCGGTCACATCCGCAGCCAGCGTCACCTGACAGCCGATGATCGGCTGGACGCCCTTGTCCTTGGCCTTCACGCTAAACTCCAGCGCGGCGAACATGGCGTTGGTATCGGTCAGCGCGACGGCTGGCATCCCCGCCTCTGCCGCCAAAGCGGGCAGCTTGCCTACAGGAATGGCACCTTCCAGCAGGGAATGCTCGGAATGTGTGCGAAGATGGATGAATCGGGGGGATTTTGACGTCATGATCGGGACAGTATCGCAGGCTGGCCAAACAGCGCAATTGCCCTGCCGGGGTTTTGCGGTCTAAGCAGGCAGGGCTTTTGACCAAGGGGACAAATTTGACCAAGGCCGCAGTGTTCCGGGCAACGGGGATCGGCAAGTCCTATCCTGGTGTCCGCGCCAATGACGACGTGTCCTTCGCGGTCGCCGAGGGCGAGATCCACGCCCTGCTGGGCGAGAACGGCGCAGGCAAGTCGACACTGGTCAAGATGATCTATGGCCTTGTGCGGCCCGATCAAGGGCAGATGTGGCTGGGCGACGCGCCTCATCACCCGGCCGATCCGCGTGCGGCCCGTGCGGCGGGCGTTGCGATGGTGTTCCAGCATTTCAGCCTGTTCGATGCCCTGACCGTGGCCGAGAATATCGCCCTCGGGATGGAGAACCCGCCCCCTCGGCGCGAACTGGCGACGCGCATCACCCAGGTCAGCCATGACTTCGGCCTGCCGCTGAACCCGTCCCGGCGCATCGTCACCCTGTCCGCCGGCGAACGCCAGCGGGTCGAAATCATCCGCTGCCTCTTGCAGAACCCGCGCCTGTTGATCATGGACGAGCCGACCAGCGTCCTGACCCCGCAAGAGGCCGAACTGCTGTTCGCGACCCTGCGCAAGTTGGCGGCGCGCGGCACCGCGATCCTGTATATCAGCCACAAGCTGGACGAGATCCGCAGCCATTGCGACCGCGCCACGATCCTGCGCCACGGTCGCGTCGTGGACAGTTGCGATCCCCGTGCCCATACCGCCCGCGAACTGGCGGCCATGATGGTCGGAAGCGAGATGCGCCTTATTGACCGCACGGGACGCCGGGCTGGTGATATGGTGCTGCGCGTGGAGAACCTCAGCCGCTCCGCCCCCACGGCCGAAGGGACGGCGCTGAAAGGGGTCAACCTGACCCTCCGTGCAGGCGAGATCCTGGGCATCGGCGGCGTTGCAGGCAACGGGCAGGAAGAGCTGCTGGCGGCCCTGTCGGGCGAGGCTCGCAGCATCCCCGGCAGCGTGACGCTGGAAGGACGCGATCTGTCGGCCCTTGGTCCCGAGCCGCGGCGCGAGGCCGGCCTTCTGGCCGCGCCCGAGGATCGGCTGGGTCACGCCGCCGTTCCCGATTTCAGCCTGACCGAGAACACGCTGCTGACCGCCGGCGCGCGCAAGGGGCTGGTGCGTCGCGGCCTGATCGACCATGCCGGCGCCCGCCGTTACGCCGAATCCGTCATCAGCGCCTTCGATGTCCGCATCCCCGGTCCCGGCACCGCCGCGCGCGCGCTGTCGGGCGGCAACCTGCAGAAATTCGTGATCGGCCGCGAGGTGATGCAGGCGCCGCGCGTGCTGGTCGTCAACCAGCCCACATGGGGTGTCGATGCAGGCGCCGCCGCCGCCGTCCGCCAGTCGCTGCTGGACCTGGCGCGCAAGGGCGCGGGCGTCATTGTCATCTCTCAGGATCTGGATGAGCTTTTGGAACTGTCCGACCGCTTCTGCGCGCTGAACGAAGGACGCCTGTCCGACCCCGTGCCCACCGAAGGCCTGACGCTGGACCGCATCGGCCTGATGCTGGGCGGCGCCCATGGCATGGAAGAGGCCCGGCTATGATCCAGCTTGTTCCGCGCCAGGCCACGTCGACCGCGTGGCAGGTGGCGACGCCCGTTCTGGCCGTGCTGGCCACGATGGTGGCGGGCGGCCTGTTGTTCGCCGCCATGGGACACGAGCCGGTCGCGGCGATCCGCACCATCTTCTGGGACCCGCTGTTCGGACCGGCCGCGTCCTATTCACGCCCGCAGCTGTTGGTCAAGGCCGCACCGTTGATCCTGATCGCCTCGGGGCTGGCCATCGGCTTTCGCGCGGGCATCTGGAACATCGGGGCCGAAGGACAGTACATCATCGGCGGCATCACAGGCGGGGCCGTTGCCTTGGCCGCCTATCCGGCCGACGGCCCGTGGATCTTTCCTGCCATGGTGCTGGCGGGCATGGCCGGTGGCTGGGCCTGGGGCATGATCCCGGCGCTGCTGCGCAATTGGTTCGGCGCGTCCGAAATCCTGGTGTCGCTGATGCTGGTCTATGTCGCCCAGCGCGTGGCGGCCTGGATGGCCTTTGGCCCGATGCGCAACCCCGAAGGCTTCGGCATGCCCGGTTCGCGCAATCTTCAGCAATATCCGGCGGCGGCCAATCCCGAACTGATCAGCGGCACCGGCGCACATTGGGGCGTGGTTGCGGCGGCGGTGGCAGTTCTCGCCACCTGGTTCCTGATGAGCCGCCATATCCGCGGCTTTCACATCCGGGCCGCAGGCACGGCCCCGCGCGCCGCTCGCTTTGCCGGCGTGAACCCGGCCACGCTGGTCGCCTTCTGCCTGGGCCTGTCGGGCGCATTGGCCGGAGCGGCGGGTTTGTTCGAGGTCGCGGGTCCGGCCGGCCAGATCACCGACACGCTGGGCACGGGCTATGGCTTCACCGCGATCATCGTGGCCTTCCTGGGTCGCCTGCACCCGGTCGGCATCCTGCTGGCGGGCCTGCTGCTGGCGCTCACCTATATCGGCGGCGAACTGGCGCAGCTGACGATGCAACTGCCCGCCGCCAGCGTGCAGGTCTTTCAGGGGATGCTGTTGTTCTTCCTGCTGGGGTTTGACCTGCTGACCCGCTTCCAGATCCGCAGGAGGGTCCTGGCATGATGATCGATCCGCTGTCCGTCTTCCTGCTGCTGCTCTCCGCTGCGACCCCCATCCTGTTCGCCGCGCTGGGCGAACTGGTGGCCGAACGCGCCGGCGTCCTGAACCTGGGCGTCGAGGGGATGATGATCACCGGCGCGCTGGCCGGTTTTGCCGCCGCCCATGGCACGGGCAACCCGTTCCTCGGATTTCTGGTGGCGGCCGTGGCGGGGGCGGCGATTTCGCTGCTGTTCTCGGCGCTGACGCAGCTGTTTCTGGCCAACCAGGTGGCCTCCGGGCTGGCGCTCACGCTGTTCGGGCTGGGCCTGACCGCGATGTTCGGAAAGCCCTTCGAAGGCGTCAAGGCGCCGGCGATGCCGACAGGTCCCCTGCGCATCAACTGGATCGTGTGGCTGGGCCTGATCATGGTGCCGCTGATCTGGTGGTTCCTGAACCGGTCGCGCGCGGGCCTGATCCTGCGCGGCGTGGGCGAGAACCACGACGCCGCTCATGCCTTGGGCTATGACGTGCGCCTGACCCGTGTGACCGCCGTCGCGTTCGGCGGCGCCATGGCGGGCGTCGGCGGCGCCTATGTCTCGATCGCCTCGGTGCTGCAATGGACCGAAGGCATGACCGCGGGCGCAGGCTGGATCGCGCTGGCGATTGTCGTCTTTTCCAACTGGACGGCGCCGGGCGTTCTGGCCGGGGCCTGGCTGTTCGGCGGCGTCACCGTGCTGCAGCTGCGGCTGCAGGCGGCAGGCGTGCAGGTGCCGGTGCAACTGCTGTCGATGGCGCCCTATCTGGCGACGATCATCGTGCTGGTCCTGATCTCGGCCCGGCAGAAGTTCAGCCGCCGGGCCGGAGGCGCGGCCCCCGGCTCACTCGGGCAAAATTTCCACGCGCTGCGCTGACACGTGGCCCATCAACGACAACCAACAGAGGGATTGATCAACATGCAACGCAGGACGCTTCTGGCCACGGCTTCGGCCCTGATCATGGCGCTGGCCGCCCCGGCCCTGGCCCAGGACGAGCCGCTGAAGGTCGGCTTCATCTATGTCGGACCGGTCAGCGATGGCGGCTGGACCTATCAGCACGATCAGGGTCGCCTGGCGGTCGAGGCCGAGTTTGGCGACCGGGTCGAGACCACCTATCTGGAAAACGTCCCCGAAGGCGTCGATGCCGAGCGTGCGTTGACGCAGCTGGCGCTGGCGGGCAACGACGTGATCTATGCGACCAGCTTCGGCTACATGGACGCGGTCATGAACGTCGCCGCCAAGTTCCCGGACATCAAGTTCGAACACAACACCGGCTACAAGCGCGCGGACAATGTCGGCACCTATGACGGACGCTTCTACGAAGGCCGCGCCGTGATCGGAACCATCGCCGGCCGGATGACCGAGACGAACAAGATCGGCTATATCGCGACCTTCCCCATCCCCGAGGTGATCCAGGGCATCAACTCGGCCTATCTGCATGCCAGAAAGGTCAACCCTGATGTCGAGATGCGGGTGGTCTGGGCCTATACCTGGTATGACCCCGCGAAAGAGGCGGATGCCGCGAATGCCTTGCTGGCCGAAGGCGTTGACGTGATCCTGCAGCACACCAACTCGACCGCGCCGCTGGCGCAGCTGCAGCAGGCGGGCAAGATCGGCTTTGGGCAGGCCGCCGACATGTCGTCCTTTGCGCCGACACCGCGCGTGTCATCAGTCTATAACAATTGGGCTGCGCATTACGTGAACAGCGTGGGCCGTGTCCTGGACGGCACTTGGCAACCCGATGGCGTCTGGGGCGGCATCGGCGACGGCATCGTCGCGATCGGCGACATTACGGACGCCGTTCCCGCCGAGGTCAAGGCCGAAGCCGAGGCCCTTCGTGATGCGATCGGCAGCGGCGAATACCACCCCTTCACCGGCCCGCTGAACAAGGCCGACGGCAGCGTCTGGCTAGCCGAGGGCGAGGTTGCCCAGGACGAGGACCTGCAAGGCATGAACTTCTATGTCGAGGGCATTACGGCGCAGCTTCCGCAATAGGCGAGCCCGATCACGCGCGGCGCCCGGAACTTTACCTCCGGACGCCGGGCAGCGTCGGCATCCAGCTGGCAGCAGATTGCCAACTGAAGGCCATCGTCTGCATGATGCCGTTGCAACCTATCTGGTCCGAGTTACGCATGTCCTTGTCTCTGCTCGAGTCGATCTCCGCGCATGTCTACAGCCGCCTTCCCAGCGGCTGGACCATCGTGCTGGACCAG
This sequence comes from Alphaproteobacteria bacterium, assembly GCA_016869875.1. Classification (GTDB taxonomy): domain Bacteria; phylum Pseudomonadota; class Alphaproteobacteria; order Rhodobacterales; family Rhodobacteraceae; genus Paracoccus. The sequence goes on along the minus strand of VGDE01000010.1, from coordinate 20,203 downwards.
TATCTCCGACGCAAGCATGGCGGAGCGCGCGGACCCGCGCGTCTGGACGTGATGACCTCTCTGGGCGGGGCGGATCTGGATGTCCTCTAGGTGATGCTGCTGTCGCTGTCGGAAGCGCATCCCCATGACGAAATTCGTTTCTGGCTGTTTTATCTGTCATTTCCTCCGGCAAAGCTTGTTGAGCTGGAAAAGTTCTGCACGAGGCTGCCGAATCTTCGGCTGCATCTGGTCCAGGTTCCTGACAGGCAGAACTTTGTGCGTCTCAGCCAACTCGGAGGCCGACCCTATGGCGCACGATTCCTGTGGCTGGTCGCACATCTGCACCTTCCGGCGGACATGAAGCGGATCATCTTCCTGGACCCCTTGGACACGCTGGTCACCGATGACCTTGTTCCGTTTCTCCATCATCCGTTCGCGGGCAACTATGTCGTCGCCTGCCGCGAGATACCGTCTCGTCCGCCTCTCATCACTGCGCCTGCACGCACGGCCCATGCGCGCGGCGCGTCCGCCGCCAAGATCCTGCGGGTGTCAAAGGGCGTGCTGAACAGCGGCGCGATCGTCATCAACCTGGAAAGACTGCGCCGCGACGGCATCGGGATCAGTCACTACCTAGAGGTCGGCCAATGGGCACGCGAGCAGATGGGGCTGTCCTTTGGCGACCAGGGCCTGTTTTCGCTGACCCACGGCAGCCACTACATGCAAGCTCATGATCGCTACAACCTGCGGTTCTTCGACCATACCACTCGTCTGCGCAAGTTATGCCCGGCGGTGATCCACTTTGCGGGAAACATTCCCAAGCCGGCGACCTTGCGCCTCTCCTCCGCGCAAGAGCAGCAAATCTCGAACCACATGGCGAAGATTGGCAAGAGCGTCATGCGGATCACCCCGCGCCAGATCATCAGCCCGGCGTTCTTTCCCTATTATCGCAGATGGTGGGAGGTTTGTGCCCGCACGCCATGCCACGCCCGCATCGCCCCCCTGGCCGAGGCCAAGACCTCCGAGATGCTGGCAAACCTGAACCTGGACCCGGGCAGGCATTCCCAGGACGGCGGCATGGTGGTGCGCGGCGCGGCTGTCCGGTAAGGGACAGCCGCATCGCGTCTTGGCCTCAGCCCATGCGCTCGCTGGCATAGCTGCCCGGCGAGGGCGGGAAGACAACGGTCTTCGCGCCGTTGAGGAAGACGCGGCCGTGGATATGCGCATGGATCGCGCGCGCCAGCACCTGCGCCTCGACATCGCGGCCCAGGCTGACATAGTCGCCGGGCGACTGCGCATGGGTCACCCGCACCGTGTCCTGCTCGATGATCGGACCCTCGTCCAGGTCGGCAGTGACATAATGAGATGTCGCGCCGATCAGCTTGACACCCCGCTCGTAGGCCTGCTTGTACGGGTTCGCCCCTTTGAAGCTGGGCAGGAAGGAATGGTGGATGTTGATGATCCGTCCGGACATCTGCTGGCACATCCGGTCCGACAGAACCTGCATATAGCGCGCAAGAACGACCAGTTCGGCTCCCGTCTGGTCAATGATCTCCATCTGCTGCGCTTCGGCCTGCGCCTTGTTCTCGGGCGTGACGCGGATCATGTGAAAGGGGATGTCGTGGTTGACCACGACCTTCTGATATTCGTGGTGGTTCGAGATGACGCCCACGATGTCGATCGGCAGGGCGCCGATCCGCCAGCGGTACAGAAGATCGTTCAGGCAGTGCCCGAACCGGCTGACCATGACCAGCACCTTCTTCTTGACCGAGTCGTCGGAGATCTCGGCCTCCATCCCGAAGCGCCCGGCAATCGCGGCAAAGCCCTCGCGCAGCGACTCGAGCGTGGCGCTGCCTTCCGACAGGAAACTGACGCGCATGAAAAAGCGGCCCGTCTCGACATCGTCGAACTGCGCGCTGTCGGTGATGTTGCATTCCGCATCCGCGAGAAAGCCCGAGATCGCCGCGACGATGCCGCGGCTGGATGCGCAGGTCACGCGCAGGGTAAAGGTCTTCATGCGTCGGTGGTCCCCTTGTTGCCGAGGCGCGGGACCCGTGTCCCGCGCCTTGGACATTTCGGCTGATTGCCGGGGAATGACAATCGCGTTTGCGACCGCAAAGGTCTGCGGCGCGACATTGCGTCAGGCGGCGGGCAGCCGCGCCTCGACCATCCCGGCGTACCAGCTTGACCCGGCGGGGATCGCGTCGTCGTTGAAGTTGTAGGCCGGGTGGTGAACCATCGCCGTGTCGCCGTTGCCGACCCAGATATAAGCGCCCGGACGTTCGTTCAGCATGTAGCTGAAATCCTCGCCGCCCATCATCGGCTGCATGTCCATGTTCACGTCGCCCGAGATCTGGCGCGCGACATCGGCCGCCCAGTCCGTAGCCTGTTCATCGTTCATCGTGACGGGATAGCCGCGCTGGTAATCCACCTCGGCCGTGGCCCCCATGGCGGCGGCCATGTTCGTCGCCACGCGGATGATGCCTTCTTCCAGCTGGTCGCGCACCCCGGGCGACAGGCTGCGCGCCGTGCCCTTCAGCTTGACCACCTGCGGGATCACGTTATGCGCCGTCGAATCCGTGGACACGACGCAGACGGAGATCACCGCATTCTCCAGCGGGTCGATGTTGCGCGCGACCACCGATTGCAGCGCCACGATGATCTGTGCGGCGGTCAGGGTGGTGTCGATGCATTCCTGGGGTTTGGCCGCGTGGCCGCCCTTGCCGGTCACCACGATGTCGAACTGGTCGGCGGCCGCCATCATCGCACCCGGACGGATCGAGAAGCTGCCCACCGGCATGCCCGGCATGTTGTGCATCCCATAGAATTCGTCGATCTTCCAGCGGTCGACCAAGCCGTCCCTGACCATCGCCTCGCCCCCTGCCCCGCCCTCTTCGGCGGGCTGGAAGATGACGATCGCGGTGCCGTCGAAGTTGCGCGTCTCGGCCAGGTACTTGGCCGCGCCCAGAAGCATGGCGGTATGGCCGTCATGGCCGCAGGCGTGCATCTTGCCCGGCGTCTTCGAGGCATATTCGACGCCCGTCTGCTCGACGATGGGCAGCGCGTCCATGTCGGCGCGCAGGCCGATGACACGGCCGCGGGTGTCGGTCTGGCCCTTGATGACGCCCACGACGCCGGTCCGGCCCACGCCCTCGGTCACCTCGTCGCAGCCGAATTCCCGCAACAGCTGCGCCACGCGTCCGGCAGTGCGATGGACATCGTAAAGCAGTTCGGGATGTTCGTGGAAGTCGCGGCGCCAGGCGGTGATTTCGGGCAGCAGTTCGGCAAAGCGGTTCTTGACGGGCATGACATTCTCCTTCCTTTGCAGGTTGGCGATTTGCTGCAACCTCTGCAAGGGGGGCGCAGCACAGGCACCCGTCATTCGACATCGCAAATGCCTGCCCTGCACGCGCGGCAAGCTGAGGCGGCCCCTCCGGTCCGCCCACGTCACCGCAAGCGCCTGCGCGCGGCGCCCCGGCTTGACATCGGGGCCGCCAAACCGTAGCGCCCCCGTTCACCCTGAACCGGAGCATGGACATGGCGCGTCACAACCGCAGCTTGGGGATCGATTTCGGCACCTCCAATTCGGCGGCCGGCTATCTGCAGGACGGCAGACCGCGGCTGGTGTCCATGGCCCCTGGGCAGACCACGCTGCCGACAACCTTCTTCTTTGACTATGACGCACGCCGGACGCTGATGGGAGAGCCGGCCAACCGGGCGCTTCTGGAGGGTGTCGAGGGGCGGTTCATGCGCGCACTCAAGCGGGTGCTGGGCACCTCGCTGATGCACGAAAAGCGCCAGATCCTGAACGAGCGTGTCACCTTTGTCGACATCATCGCGCGCTTTCTGAACCAGATGAAGACGCGGGCCGAGGCAGAGGCCGGGATGACCTTCGACCGCGTGCTGTCCGGCCGGCCCGTCGTGTTTCACGGCACGAACGATCCGCGCGAGGCGCAGGCCCAGGAGGATCTGCACCGCTGCTATCTGGCGGCCGGGTTCCGCGACGTCGAGTTCATGCCCGAGCCCGAGGCCGCAGCCATTGCCAGCGGCGCGCTGGAGCAGGCGGGCGAAATCGGCCTGATCGTCGATGTCGGCGGCGGCACGTCCGATTTCTCGCTGTTCCGGTCCGGGACCGATGGCGTTTCCATCCTGGCCAACCACGGCGTGCGCATCGGCGGGACCGATTTCGACCGCGCAATCAGCCTCGACCAGGTCATGCCGCTGCTGGGCAAGGGGACGGAACTGCGCAAGGCGATGGGGTCCGGCTCCTCGCCCACGCCCAACGCGATCTTCAACGACCTGGCCACCTGGGAAAAGATCCCCTTTCTTTATACCCCACAGAACCGCCGGATGGTGACCGACATGGTGCGCCTGGCGCAGCAGCCCGACAAGCTGTCGCGCCTGGCCAAGGTGCTGGAGGACGAACTGGGCCACGATCTGGCCTTCGCGGTCGAGCGTGGAAAGATCGCCGCCAATGACGGAGCAGACCAGCCGCGCATCCTGCTGGACGCCGTGGAACAGGGGCTGGCCGCTCCGCTGCCGGCCAGGGCGCTGGCCGAGAGCCTGGTCCGCCATGCCGAGGCTCTGGCGGGCGGGGCGCAGGAAACCCTGCGCCTGGCAGGCCTGGACGCATCCGAGGTCCAGCAAGTCGTCTATGTCGGCGGCTCAAGCCTGATGGCGATGGTGTCCGACAGGATGCGGAAACAGTTCCCGCAGGCCCGCCATTCCTTCAGCGCCGTCTTCACGGCGGTGGCCGACGGCCTGACCATCGCATCCGCGCGCTAAGGGGTCACTCGTCCTCCGGCTCCGCCTCGACCTCGGGGACGTCGATCGCGTCGCCGGGGCCTGCGCCAAAGCGTGCGGCGACGTCCGGGGCATAGCGGAACAGGTCCGACCGCAACCGAAGCAGCGACAGATCCTTGGTCTTCGCCTCCAGCATCACGTCGAAGTCCAGTCCTGCCGCGGTCCGCATAAAGGTCGCGAATTCGAAAGGATTGGTGAAGTCGGCATGCCCCGTCCAGATGGGCGGCTGCAGCACGGTCTTGATCCGCGACGTGGCCGTGACCACCCCTTTGGTCAGGGCGCCCTTCCGTGCGGGCGCGGCGGCCTTGGCTGCCGCGCGTTCCTTGTCGGTGACCTTGCGCTTGATCTCGCGCATCTCGGTGCGGGGTGAGGAAAAGTGGATCTTGGGCCGCACGCCGTCAGGCCAGGACCGCACAAAGCGCTCCAGCGTCGGGCGCAACTCCAGCCCCTCGGGGTTCAGGCACCAGTAGTGCTGATAATCGAAGATCAGCGGCACGCCGCAGCGATCATGTATCCACAACACATCGGCGGCGGAAAAGCGGATGTCGTCGTTTTCCAGGACAAGGCGGCGACGGACATGGTCGGGGCACTGCTCGTATCCTTTGATCCAGCGCGCCCGGCTGGCCTCCCGGTCGTCATAAACGCCGCCCACATGGGTCACCATCACGGCTTCGGGGCCCAGTCCCATCCGGTCCAGCATCTCGGCCTGCGAGCTGAAGTCCCAGATGCTTTTCGTCGTCAGCGCCGGATCGGGGCTGTTCAGCAGCACGAACTGCGAGGGATGAAAGGAAAGCCGCATGTCGAGTCCGCGCGCCTTGCGCCCAAGCGCGGCCAGTTCGGCATCGCTTTCCGCCACCATGTCGTGGAACTGCGGCATGTCGGGATGGGTCGCATAGGGCGCAAGGTCCGAGGACATGCGATACATGTCGATATTCACCTCCACGAGATAGTCGAGGATGGCATCCACATATTCCAGCGACGTCTTCAGATGCGGGCTCTGCCGCCAGCGCCTGGTGTCGTTGCTCTTGAAGCCGGGCCGTCCCATGACCTTCACGGGAAAGCCAAGCCGCAGGGGTCGATCGTTCATTCAGGCACCTTTTCTTCGGGAAAGCCGATCCGGGCGGCGAATTCGTTCCAGTCGGCAGGGCGCAGGGCACCTCCGGTGGCCTGGACATGGCCGCTGCCGTATTCCGTGCCCGCGCCGGGGGGCCGGTGCCGGGCCAGAAAGTCGATCAGGTTCACCCCCGTGGCCGTGCGTGCGGCAAAGTGGATCCAGCCGGGGCGATAGCCGGTGTTGACGGCCAGCACGATCTTGTCCTTCAGCCGCCCGCGCCAGCTTTGTGCGATCAGGGGATGGATCTGGCAGGCCGAGGCAAAGCGGATCATCGCGACATCCCCCCGCACCTTGGGTCCGATGCGCTTGGCGCCGTCCAACGCTGCTGCAACCTCGGCCTTGGCGGCACGCAGTTGTTCCGTTTCGGGATGCCCGCCCTTCAGCAGGTCCTTGGGCGACGTGCACTTCATCAGCAGCGCCAGCGCCGGGCCCGCATCGGCCGCAGCCGTGCGGCGCGGTGCATTGACCAGCGACACCGCGTCCCGCAGCGCCGTCTTGCCATAGCGGCTCTGCGCCTCGGCCAGTTCGGGCAGGTTGCCTTCGGCCATGTCACCGATCAGCCCCAGCGCGGCCAGCCACAGCAGGTCATCCGCCGGGGCCACCGCTTGGGCGCACCAATAGGCCAGCAGCGATGAGGTCGGTTCGGGAACCCAGCCGTTGCCCGAGATCACGGTCGCGTCCCCGGGCTGTCCGGTGGGCACATGATGATCGACCAGCACCGTCGCAACTCCCGGCAGGATGTCCCCGTCGCGGACGCCCAGATCGGTCACGACAAGGCCGCCGGGCTGCCGCGCGTCCAGTTCTTGCCGCAGGTCGGGGGACCACGGGTTCTCGCCCTTGCCCAGGACCCGGATGTCGGCAGGCCTGCCGGCGCGTTGCAGCGCCTGCGCCAGGATCGCCACCGCGGACAGGCCGTCGGCGTCGAAATGCCCGAGGATCAGGGGGCGGCGGTGCGGATCGAACCGGTCAAGCGCTGCCTGGAACGCAGCGCCAACCTGTGTCGGGCTCTGAGGGGCGTGACTAAGCATCCTCCTCAACGGCGCAAACGCCGCTTGGGTTCGATCGCATGTGCGGACCTGCACAAGGCGCCTGTCCCGAGCGCGAGGCGTTTCTGCCGGCTGGAAGATAATCATGCCGAGGCCTGGGACTGGGACTGGGAGAGGTATTCCCCTTGTGTGTCACACGCAAAAGCAGGCCACCGCCACCTTCGCCCCAACTCGCCTGAACCGCCGCCCCTTTCGAAGCCTGCGGTTCTTGCATTCTGCTGCCGGTGATCCAGTGATCCAGTGATCCAGTGAAAGCTTGGCACCAGGCACACGTTCTGCCACAGGGCAGACAAATAGTTACTAAGCCGTTAACTATTTTCTCGTGGCAGGGGATGCTCTGTGGCATCCTTTTCTGCAGGCGCACACATACAGCGCTTGCAGTTCATGGGAGCATCGGAAATGGCGATCAGTTCTATCAAGGGAGCCAGCAACAGAGCCCTTTACCTGGTCGGGACCTTGGGGCGCGACACCCTGTCGGGCCGCAGCGGCAACGACAGCCTGCTGGGCGACGGGGATGTGGCGGGTGGCGACGGGGTTCTCACCCGCCTGCGGGGCAATGCGGACCTGTTGTTCGGCAATGCCGGCAACGACGTCCTGTGGGGGGATGGACGCGTGGTCGCGGGCACATATGGCGCGCAGGCCTGGCTGATCGGCGGCAACGACACTCTGCACGGCGGGGCCGGCAACGACACGCTCTACGGAGACGGAACGACCGAGGTCGGAGAATACGGTAAAGGATCCGGCATCCGCGGTGGCCGCGATCTTGTGTACGGCGGCGCCGGCAATGATGAAATCCACGGCGACGGCATTGCAAGCGCGGGCCCGGTGGCTGAACGGGCCTGGATGGTGGGCGGTGCTGACACGCTGTTCGGAGGTGCCGGAAATGACATCATTTACGGCGACGGCGTTGTCAGAGGCGTGATCTCCACCACGGCCGAACTGACCGGCGGCGCGGACAAGATCGACGGCGGCTCGGGCGACGATACCCTTTACGGGGATGGCATCGCAGGAGGAGGCTCCTTTGGCTCGGGCAGGCTGATCGGCGGGCAGGACACGCTGGACGGCGGCTCGGGCAACGACCTCGTCTATGGTGATGGGCAGGTCGAGGACGGCGTTCTCCGGGGCGGCGATGACAGGATTTCCGGGGGCGAGGGCCACGACACCATCTATGGCGACGGCACGACATTCGATGCCAGGTTCATCGGCGGAAACGACCATATCGATGGCGGGTCCGGAAACGACTACATCCTCGGCGACGGCTCTGCCGGGGCGGGCCGGAAATTCAACATCGGAACTGCGGAAATCGTTGGCGGCCGCGACACCATCATGGCAGGCACCGGCAATGATCATGTTCTGGGCGACGGAGACGTGAGGTCCAACGGAACCGCGATCTTGACGGGCGGGGCCGACCGTATCGAGGGGGGCCGCGGACGCGACGTCCTTTACGGAGACGGGACGGTCGACGGACGCGATCTGGCGACGCTGAGGGGCGGAAACGACACGATCCTGGGTGGTGACGGCAACGACACGATCTATGGCGACGGGACCGTGCGGTCGGGGCTTGAAGGCTGGCCTTCGGGCCGGGCCGAACTGTTCGGCGGAAACGACCAGATCACGGGCGGCAAGGGCGACGACGTCCTGTGGGGCGACGGAACGGCAGCCAACGGCTATGAATCGACGGTCATCGGCGGGGCCGACAGGTTCATCTTCAACGACGACGACGGCCGGGACCAGATCATGGACTTCCGCAGCACCGATGGCGACATCATCCATTTCGACATCAGGACGCTGGCATGGGCCGATCTGGATACAAGCGGCAACGGCATCCTGGACGGCGCAGACCGTTTCGTGACTGTCGCTGACGGAGACACCCGGATCGATTATGGCGCGGCCTCGCGCCTGAGCGCGCCGGGCGAGGACGTCGTTACCGTCGTGAACGCGACGGGGCTGATCGCCTCCGACTTCCTGTTCGGCTGATCCCGCACGGATCCGCCGCGCCGCCAGGCGGCAGCGTCAGGAATGGGTCACCGGATCGACCAGCACCCGGTGGCCCGGCGCAACCTCGCGATAGACCGAGGGTTTTGGCCGATAATCGATCGGATGGATCGGCGACGGGATGGGGCGGAAGTTCAGGTCTTCGCTGATTTTCTTCTGGCGCGGATCGGCAACGGGAACGGCCAGCATCAATTGGCGGGTATAGCTGTGCTGCGGGTTCTCGAAGACCTGCTGGCGGGTGCCCATCTCGACGATGCGGCCCAGATACATGACGCCGACATGGTGGCTGACGCGCTCCACCACCGCCATGTCATGGCTGATGAACAGCATCGAGATGCCCAGATCCTGCTGCAGCTCCATCAGCAGGTTCAGGACCTGCGCCTGCACCGACACGTCCAGCGCCGACACGGCCTCGTCCGCGATGATCAGCTTGGGGTTCAGGGCCAGCGCGCGGGCGATCGCGATGCGCTGGCGCTGGCCGCCCGACATCTCGTGGGGATAGCGGCGCATGAAGCTGCGCGGCAGCTCGACCCGGTCGAACAGCGCGGCGATGCGGTCCTGGCGTTCGGACCGGCTGCCGATGCCATAGTTCTGCATCGGCTCGGCCACCTGGTCATAAAGCTTCATGTGCGGGTCGAGGCTGGCGAAGGGGTCCTGAAAGATCATCTGCATGTCGCGGCGCGCGCGGCGCAGTTCGCGCTGCGACAGGCCCAGGATGTCTGTCCCGCCCAGGTCCACCTGGCCCGATTCAGGCTCGACCAGCCGCAGGATCGAGCGGCCGCAGGTCGATTTCCCGCAGCCGGATTCCCCCACCAGCGACAGCGTCTCGCCCGCGTTGATGGTGAAGCTGACATCCTCGACCGCATGGACCCGGGCGACGGTGCGGCGCAGGATGCCGCCCTTGACGCCAAAGCGCGTGGTCAGGTTCCGGACCGTCAGCAAGGGCCGGGGGTCGGCCACGATGATCGGCTCGGGGGCGCCGTGGGTTCCGTCGCCCATCAGGCGCAGGCGCTCGGGCGCCGGCTTGCCCGTCATCTCGCCCAGCCGCGGCACGGCGGCCAGCAGCATCTTGGTGTAGTCCTGCTGCGGATTTTCGAAGATCTGCTCGACCGGGCCTTCCTCGACCTTGTCGCCCCGGTACATGACCACGACGCGATCTGCCATCTGCGCGACCACGGCCATGTCATGGGTGATGAAAAGAACGGCAATCCGCTTTTCCCGCTTCAGCCGGTCGATCAGGGCCAGAATCTCGGCCTGGATGGTGACGTCCAGCGCGGTGGTGGGTTCGTCGCAGATCAGCAGGCGGGGCTCGCAGGCCATGGCGATGGCGATGACCACGCGCTGGCGCATGCCGCCCGAGAGTTCATGCGGATACTGGTCCAGGCGGCGTTCGGGTTCGGGAATGCGAACCTGGCGCAGGATCTCCAGCGCGCGGGCGCGGGCTTGGCCCTTCTTCAGCCCGCGATGGGCCATCAGTCCTTCAACCAGCTGGTCGCCCACGGTGAAGACGGGGTTCAGTGCCGTCATCGGTTCCTGGAAGATCATGCCGATCTGGTTGCCGCGGATGTCGCGCATCGCGGCATTGTTCTGCGCCGCCAGATCGACCACCCGGCCATCGTCCTTTTCGAACATCAGCCTGCCGCCCGCGATCGTGCCGCCGCCGAACTCGACCAGCCGCATCAGCGACAGCGAACTGACGGATTTGCCCGATCCGGATTCCCCGACGACGCACACGCATTCACCGGGCCTGATGTTGAAGCTGACATCCTTGACGCCAACGACCACCCCATCGTTCGTCTCGAATTCGACGCGCAGTTTCTCAATGGAAACAAGTGGCTTTTCGTCCAGCATCAAGGGGTCCCCCGGCATGATCCAAGACAGGAGGCTAGCCGCTGCCCCCGGAAAGTCAAAGCCGAAACAGCCCTGCGGCACGCTGCGCGAATGGTCTTGCTTTCGTCGCGGGCTTTGTCTGATGATGCCTTCATTCCGCAGGGACGACGACAACACGGACAACCAGCCGGGCAACCGGACCCAGACAAGCAGGCAGCCCCAGAATGGCTGACGGTGGCGTGGAGCCCCGCGGGTCGCAATACCCAACAGGAGAGTGTGATGAAATTGAAAACCGTTCTGATGGGCGCCGCCGCGACGTTGGCGATGGCCCCTGCCGCCTTTGCCGAGCGCGGCAGCGACGGACAACTGAACATCATCATGTGGCAGGCCCCCTCGACGATGAACCCCTATCTGTCGGGCGGCACCAAGGAAATCATCGCAGGCAGCCTGACGCTCGAGCCGCTGGCGGGCTATGACGCGCAGGGCAACCTTTATCCGCGCCTGGCGGCCGAGATCCCCACCGTCGAGAATGGCGGCATCGCCGAGGACCTGACCTCGGTCACCTGGAAGCTGCGCGAGGACGTGAAGTGGTCGGACGGCAGCGACTTCACCGCCGATGACGTGGTCTTCTCGGCCGAATACTGCATGCATCCCGAGGGTGGCTGTTCGCAGCTGGCCAAGTTCGAGGGCGTCGAGTCGGTCGAAGCCCTGGACGACAACACGGTGCGGATCACCTTCGATTCTCCCCGGCCGGTGCCCTATGCGGCCTTTGTCGGGTCGCAGTCGCCGGTTCTGCAAAAGGCACAGTTCGAAAGCTGCATCGGCGCCAACGCCCCAACCTGCACCCAGCAGAACTTCAATCCAGTGGGCACGGGCGCATTCCGCGTCACGCAGTTCCTGACCAACGACACGATCACGCTGGAAGCCAATCCCGAATATCGCGACCCTGCCAAGCCGGCCTTTGCCACACTCCTGGTCAAGGGCGGCGGCGACGCGGCAGGCGCGGCGCGTTCCGTTCTGGAAACCGGCGAATTCGATTACGCCTGGAACACCCAGCTGGCCCCCGACGTCATCGCGGGGATGGAGGCCGCGGGCCGCGGCAAGGTCAGCGCCGCCTTTGGCAGCCTGGTCGAGCGCATCCACGTCAACCTGACCGACCCTTCCTCAAGCCTGCCCGAGGGAGAGCGGTCAACCCGCGCCCATCCGCATCCCTTCCTGTCGGACCCCGCCGTGCGCAAGGCCCTGTCCATGGCCATCGACCGCGACCTGCTGGTCGAGATCGGCTATGGCACGTCGGGCCAGGCCACCTGCAACTATGTCCCCGCCCCCGAGGCATGGGCATCGGACAACACCGAATGCCTCCAGCAGGACATCGACGGCGCCAATGCCCTGCTGGAAGAAGCGGGCTGGGTCATGGGGCCGTCGGGCGTGCGCGAAAAGGACGGCGTGCAGCTGCGGATGCTGTACCAGACCTCGGTCAACGCGGTGCGCCAGGACTTTCAGGCACTGATCAAGCAGTGGTGGTCCGAAATCGGGATCGAGACCGAGCTGAAGACGGTGGATGCATCGGTCTTCTTCGGATCGGACGCGGGCTCGCCCGACACGCTGCAGAAGTTCTACGCCGACGTGCAGATGTATGCCGACAACTTCGACGGCAACAACCCGGCCCCCTATCTGTCCAAGGCCACCTGCGACAAGGCGCCCTCGCCCGCCAACCAGTGGCAGGGCGAGAACGTCAGCCGCTTCTGCGACGAGGAGTACGACCGGATGATCTCGCAGCTGGAGGGCATCGTGGACGCTGACGAACGCGCCGCCATGGGTCGCCGGCTGAACGACATGCTGACCAAGGACAGCAACGCGATCATTCCGCTGGTGTATCGCGGCACCGCCTCGGCCCATTCGAACACGCTTGGCGGCGTGGACATCAACGGGTGGGACAGCGAACTGTGGAACGTCGCGGACTGGACCCGCGTCGCGCAGTAAAGCCCATCCGCCACCCCGGCCCTGGTGCCGGGGTGGCGTACTTGCGACCCCGTGCGCGGGCCGGACGGCCACTTCACCGATCGAGGCGACATGCTGAGTTTCACCATCCGCCGGCTTCTGCTGGCGATCCCGACATTGCTGTTCATCTCGCTGGTGATCTTCCTGCTGCTGGAAGCGTCTCCGGGCGACCCGCTGGCCGACGTGCCCCTGACCGTGCCTCCCGAGGTGCGCGACCGCATGCGTGCGGCCTTGGGCCTGGGCGAGCCCTGGCCTGTCCGCTATCTCCTGTGGCTCAAGCAGTTCTTCTGGGTGGAACCGCTTTACTGGTTCGACCACTGGTTCGGCACCGACTTCAGCCAGGGCGCGCAGCGCATCGTCAGCTTTCAGTCGCGCAGCCCCGTCTTTGACGTGATCGCGCAGCGCCTGCCGCAGACGCTGATCGTGGTCGGCATGTCCTATGTCGTGGGCATCCTGATCGCGATCCCCATCGGGATCATCTCGGCCTACAAGCAGTACAGCTGGTTCGACCAGTTGGGCACCTTCGTGTCGATGATCGGCTTTTCCATGCCCACCTTCTTCACGGGCGTCGTGCTGATCATCATCTTCGGTGTGAACCTGCAGTGGTTCCCCTCGGTCTATGACACGACGCTGGTGGTGCGCGACTGGGACAGCTTCCTAGCGCAGGTCCGGCAGATGGTGATGCCGGTGACGGTGCTGGCGCTCTACAACGCCGCCCAGATCAGCCGCTTCATGCGATCATCCATGCTGGACAACCTAGGCCAGGACTATGTCCGGACCGCACGCGCCAAGGGCCTGTCCGAACGGGTCGTGGTGCTGAAGCACGTGCTGCGAAACAGCCTGATCCCGGTCGTTACCGTGATCGCCCTGGGTCTGCCCGCGGTCTTCGGCGGCGCCATCATCACGGAACAGGTGTTCAAGGTGAACGGGCTGGGACAGCTGCTGATCTCGGCGATCCATGCCAGCGATATCCCGATGGTGCTGACGCTGACCTTCATCTTTGCCATCCTGATCGTTGTCTTCACCCTGATCGCAGACATCCTCTATGGGGTGCTGGACCCGAGGATCCGCTATGACTGAGACGACCCGACCCACCGACGCCCTGCGCGCCAGCGCCGGCAACGCCGCCGTTCCCGCCGCCGCAAGCCCCCCTGCCGTTCCGCCGCAAGGTGCTGTCGAGACGCGCAGCCAGTGGTCCGATGTCTGGCGCCAGTTCCGCAGCCATCGGGGCGCGATGGTGGCGCTGGTGATCTTCGTGTCGATCATCCTGTTCGTTTCGGTTGGCCCGCTGCTTTGGACGATCGACCCGACCTTTGTCGACATCCGCGCGCGCAACCAGGGCTTCTCGATGGCCCACCCGCTTGGCACGGACCAGCTGGGCCGCGACCTGCTGGCGCGGTTGATGGCCGGCGGCCAGGTTTCCATCGCTGTCGGCCTGACGGCGATGATCATCGCGATCCTGCTGGGCACCCTGATCGGCGTCACTTCGGGCTTCTTCCGCCGCATGGATGCGCCCTTGATGCGCCTGACCGAGCTGTTCCTGGCCCTGCCCCTGCTGCCCCTGCTGCTGCTGATGGTGACGCTGTTCCGCGAGCCCTTGTCCAAGAACTTCGGACCCGCGCTTGGGATCTTTCTCCTGATCGTCTCGGCCATCGGTGCCACCAGCTGGATGCAGGCGGCGCGCATCGTGCGGGGCGAGGTCCTGGGCCTGAAGGAGCGCGAGTTCATCCTGGCGGCCCGCTCCATCGGCACGCCGTCGCACCGGATGATCCTGCGTCACATCCTGCCGAACGTCCTGTCGCCGATCATGGTGGCGGCGACCCTGGGCATCGCCACCGCGATCATCACCGAATCCGCGCTCAGTTTCCTGGGCCTGGGCTTTCCGCCGGACTTTCCGACCTGGGGGCGCCTGCTTTACGACGCCGTGGACCAGATGGTGCTGTACCCGTGGCGGGTGATCTTTCCCGGCCTGCTGATCTCGCTGACGGTGCTGTGCGTGAACTATATCGGCGACGGGCTGCGCGACGCGATGGACCCGCGGATCCGGGGCCGCTGAGGCCGCCGCGCTGAGGCTTTGGCACATGCCGGTCATCCGCGCGCAAATATCATCGGTGGTGAAATTTCAAGAGGCCAGGAAGGGGGCAGACAGCCCCCTTTCACATCAATACGCCGCGCTGCCGCTGCCCGTCGGCAGGGCGCCATAGGGCAGCCAGATCGTCTTCAGCCGCGTCGCGTGGCGCAGAAAATCCTCGCCCTGCGCTTCGCCGGACAGCCAGTCGCGCGCCCCGGGCGACCAGACCGGCTTGAGGTTCCCGCTGGCAGCCCTGTCGACTGCGGACAACCCTTCTGCGGGACCGCAATACCACATGGCCGCCACATCCTCATGCCCCGCCAGCGTCAGCGCCAGTTCGTCGCGCCCCCCCGTGATGATGTTCACCACCCCGGCTGGCAGGTCCGACGTGTCCAGCACCTGATACAAATCCGCAAGGACCAGGGGATCGTCCTGCGCCGCGATCGCGACAACCGCGTTGCCCATCGCAATGGCCGGAAGAACCAGCGACAGGAAACCCGCAAGGGGCTGGGTGTTCGGGCAGGCGATGCCGATGACGCCCAGCGGTTCAGGAACGACATTGACCAGGTGGCCCGGCTTTGCCTGAACATTCGCGCCGTCGAACTTGTCGGCCCAGGCTGCGTAATGGAACGCGCGGCCGATGGCGGCCTCGACCTCGGCAGCGCTGGTGCGGGTGGCGAACTCTGCCGCTCGGGCGGCCAGGTTCTCGGCGATGTAATACAGAACCTGGGCGCGGGCATGGCCGCCCATGGCAGCCCATTTCGCCGCCTTGGAGGCGGCCTCCACCGCGTTGCGGATGTCCTTGCGGCTGCCCAAAGGGGCCAGCCCTCCCGGCACGGCATACATCGCACCGCCGTCAGGACGCTTCTGCGCCCCGCCGATATACAGCTTTGCGGTCCGGTCGATGGCCTCGCCCGAGGATGTCGTGCCACCGGTCACCGCTACGGGTGGCTTTGGCGCAGGCTCCGCCACCTGGGCCGTCCCGGGGGCAGCCAGGTAATCAAGCATCCCGGCCTTCCCTCCCTCTCGGCCATATCCACTTTCGCGATACCCGCCAAAGGGGGCGGCGGCGTCAAACAGGTTGGCGCTGTTGATCCAGATGACGCCCGCCTTGATCCGCGCGGCCAGATCGGTCGCCACCGCGGCACTTTCCGACCAGACCGAACCTGCCAGCCCAAAGCGGGTGTTGTTGGCCAGTTCGACCGCCTCGTCAGCGGTGCGGAAGGTGGACAGGGTGGCGATCGGGCCAAAGATTTCCTGGATCATGCCGGGATTGGCGGGCGCGATGTTTCTGAGGTAGCCCGGCGCGACAAAGCAGCCCTGCCCCGGCGCCCCGCCCACCAGTTCGGCGCCCTCGGCCACGGCCGCCCGGCAGATCGACAGGATCCGCTCCTTCTGCACGGGATCGACGATGGCACCGACATCGGTGGACTTGTCCAAGGGGTTTCCCAGGCGCAGACGCGCCATCCGGTTTCGCAGCAGGCTTTCGAAACGCTCTGCCACGGCCTCGGCCACCAGGATGCGGGAACCGGCGCAGCAGACCTGACCCTGGTTGAACCAGATGCTGTCGGCGACCCCCTCGACCGCCGCGTCTAGGTCGGCGTCCTCCATCACGACAAAGGGGGACTTTCCGCCCAGTTCCAGCGTCAGGCGGCGTCCGGTCCCGGCGAGGGTTTGCGCGATGCCGCGCCCGACCTCGGTCGATCCCGTAAAGGCGATCTTGTCCACCTCTGCGGCCACCAGCGCGGCCCCTGTCGCGCCGTCGCCGGTCACGATGTTGACGACACCCGCAGGCAGGCCAACCTCCCGGCAGATCTCGGCAAAGGCCAAGGCGGTCAGGGGCGTGTATTCCGCCGGCTTCAGCACCACCGTGTTGCCTGCGGCCAGCGCGGGCGCGACCTTCCAAGCCAGCATCAGCAGGGGAAAGTTCCAGGGGATGATCTGGCCGCAGACGCCCAGGGGCGCGTGCCCGGGGAACTGGCTGTCCCGCAATTCGGCCCAGCCGGCATGGTGATAGAAATGGCGCGCCACCAGCGGGACGTCGATATCGCGCGACTCGCGGATCGGCTTGCCATTGTCCAGCGTTTCCAGCACCGACAGGAAACGCTCGCGCTTCTGGACATGGCGCGCCAGCGCATACAGATGCCGCGCCCGCTGGCTGCTCGTCAGCGCCGCCCATCCGGGCTGGACCAGGCGTGCCGCCTGAACCGCGGCGGCGATGTCGGCATCGGACCCCTGCGACACCCGGGCCAGCACCTCGCCGGTCGAAGGGTCGCGGGTTTCGAATGTTTCGCCGGCCTTGGTAAAGCTGCCCCCGATAAAATGGCCAAAGCTGCCGCGGTCGGCCAGCCAGGCGCGTACGGCGCTGCTGTCCTCGACCGAGGGGCCGTATTCCATCGTGTCCATGATCTCGCTCACTCGGCTCATTCGGGTCCTCAGGCAATCGCTTGGCGGTGGGCGGCGGCATAGCGGCCCGTGACGTGGTGGCTGATCTGGCGCTCGATGTCGCCCAGCAGGCTGCTGGCGCCGATGCGGAACAGGTCCGGGCGCAGCCAGTCCCGGCCCAGTTCCTCGGCCATCAGGACCTGCCAACTGATCGCGTCCTTGGCGGTGCGTAGCCCGCCGGCCGGCTTGAACCCGACCTTGTGGCCCGTTTGCGCGTAATGGTCGCGGATCGTGCGGCACATGACCAGGCTGACAGGAAGGGTCGCATTGACACCCTCTTTCCCCGTCGAGGTCTTGATCCAGTCCGCGCCGGCCTGCATCGCGACATGGCTGGCGCGCGCCACGTTTTCCAGCGACTTGAGATCGCCGGTCGCCAGAATCGCCTTCATCCGCGCCGTGCCACAGGCTTCCCGCATGGCGCGCAGTTCGTCGTAAAGCGCCGACCACTCGCCGCGCAGCACATAGGCGCGGGTGATGACGATGTCGATCTCGTCCGCGCCCTGATCGACGGCATAGCGGATTTCGGCCAGGCGCAGGTGCAGGGGCATCAGTCCGGCCGGAAAGCCGGTGGCGACACTGGCGACCGGAATGCCGGAACTGCCCAATGCGCGCCGCGCAGGCGCGACCATCGTGGGATAAACGCAGACGGCGCCTGTGGTCAGGCCGCTGACGCCCATCGCCTCCAGCAGATCGGCCTGGATGGGCTGGCGCGCCTTGGCGCAAAGCCGCGCCACCCGGTCGGGCGTGTCATCGCCAGCAAGCGTCGTCAGGTCGATGCACCGCACCGCGTTCAGCAGCCACGCGGCCTGATGATCCTTTTTCAGGCTGCGGCGCGTGGGCAGGCTGGCGGCCCGACGCTCGACCGCGGGGGTGTTGATGCGGATGCCTTCGAACGCCTCGGGGCGCAGGGGCGTGGCCGGATTGCTCATGCCCCGCCCCTGTTCATCCGGGACAGCCCGCGTTGCCGGAACTGCGCCCACATCCGCCAGATCAGCGCCAGCAGAACCAGCAGCACCGCGCAAACCAGCATGGCGGGCCAGTTCGTCGGCCGCTCGTCGGGTCCGGCCACGGTATTGATCGAGATCGCGTTCGGATAGGTCGACAGCCAGGGCATCCGCCAGCCATAGGAGGTCATGGTGACCCAGATCGGCTGCTGGTTGGTGGATTGCAGATTCGTCGCCTCGGCCTGCAGGTTCGCACTGTCGTACTTGAAGTAAGGGGGCCAGACCCAACCGGTATCCTCGTTGCGGTAAACGCGCACCCGCCCGTTCGGGCGCACCGTGTCGATGAAACGCACGTCGCGCTGGCCCTGCGCATTTTCGACGGTGCCGGTGCTGTCGGCGGCCCAGAAGATCGAGGCCGAGGTCGGGATCGCCGTCAGCCGGTTGTAGGTATTGCTGACCCTGACCGTCTCGCGCGAGGGCAGCGTGTAGTCGAGGAACGAAAAGACCAGAACCCCGAACAGGACGCCAATGACGACGCGCACATAATACATGATCAGGCAGCTCCTATTGCCAGTTGACCAGAATGACGATGGCCAGAACAGCCAGCGTCGGCAGCACGAAGACCAGAAGCGTCAGCCGCGCCCGCAGGCTGCGGTTGAAGCCGGTCATCGCCTTGGCGACGAACGCGCGCCGGGCGGCGGTGTTCCCTGACCTGTGCGGATGGCGCGCATCCCATCGCCGCTCCAGCCGCTCGACCTGCTGAGAGCGCACGTAAAGACGCAGCAGGACGTAAAAGACCAATTGTCCCGCCAGCAGAAACAGCCACAACCGGATCAGTGCCACTCCTGCCCTCCTTGCCTCGGCTGACGGTAGCATGCAGCGCCCGGCCGAAGCCAGATGTGGCGTCGCGTCGCACGGATCGTCGCCTGAGGATGTGCCGTGCTCCATCTTTCCTGCGGCGTCCGGCTTGTGACACGGACCTGCGGGTCCTGTCCTTCGGGTGCGGGGCGGCGGCGGGGTCCTCAACCGCGCCCGTGGCGGGATCGCGGCGGGGGCCGTGGCGGGGGATCGTGCAACCGGTTGATGCTGCGGGGCGTTTGGCCGCCGAAAGGGACGGGTGATGACCGAACAGGGCGTGCTGAAGCTGTCGATCGTGATGACATTCGTGGTGGCCCTGGCCGGGATCGGCTTTGGCCTTGCCGCCGGCTCGGCCTCCATCATCTTTGACGGGATCTATTCGCTGACCGACGCCTTGATGACCTCGGTGGCGCTGCTGGTTTCGACCCTGATCACCGCGCGCCTGTCCGAGCGGCGCCAGGCCCGCCTGGTCGAACGCTTCACGATGGGCTTTTGGCATCTGGAGCCGATGGTGCTGGGCCTGAACGGGGTGCTGCTGTCCGGCGCAGCGATCTATGCCCTGGTCACCGCCATCGGCAGCCTGCTGGCCGGA
This sequence comes from Alphaproteobacteria bacterium, assembly GCA_016869875.1. Classification (GTDB taxonomy): domain Bacteria; phylum Pseudomonadota; class Alphaproteobacteria; order Rhodobacterales; family Rhodobacteraceae; genus Paracoccus. The sequence goes on along the minus strand of VGDE01000010.1, from coordinate 528 downwards.
GGGCGCGAACTGGATTTCGGCCGTGCCACCATCTACGCCGCCGTCGTGGTGATCGCGGCGATCGGCATGGCGGTCCACAACCATCGGGCCAACCGGCGCATCCGGTCGAACTTCGTGGCGCTGGACGTGAAGGGCTGGGCCATGTCCGCCGCCCTGACGGGCGCTTTGCTGGTGGCCTTTGTCTTTGGCTGGGCGATCCAGGACACGCGGCTGGACTGGATCTCGCCCTTCATCGACCCGGCGGTGCTGGCGCTGGTCTGCCTGGTGGTCATTCCCCTGCCGATCCCCACCATCCGGCAGGCGCTGGCCGACATCCTGCTGATCACGCCCGTCGACATGAAGGCGCAGGTCGATGCCATCGCAAAGGACATCGCGGCCCAGCACGGCTTTCTGGGCCATCGCGCCTATGTCGCCCGTGTCGGCCGGGGCCGGCAGATCGAGCTGTACTTCATCGTCCCGACCGGCTGGCCGCCCAAGCGGCTGGAGGAGTGGGACGCCATCCGCGACCGCATCGGCGACGCCATCGGC
>VGDE01000009.1 GCA_016869875.1 Alphaproteobacteria bacterium | reverse complement strand
AATCGACTTTGCTAAACCGCGACAATTTAGGTAAACCAGCATGACCCAAAAACGGGGCCGAAAGAGCGCCGCCGAGATTGAGGTCGTTTCTCCGGTCATTCGCCTGGGGGATCGCCCCGAGCCTCCGATGTCGCTGAATGATCGCGCTACGGACGAGTGGCGGCGGGTGGTTAACCGGATGCCATCGGACTGGTTCACCGACGAAACGCTTTCGTTGCTCCAGGCTTTCTGCGAACACGTCGCCGAGGGCGAGGCGCTGCAATTGATGATCGAGAAGGTGCGCCGCAAGGCCATGACGGACGACGAGTGCTTTGCCCGCTACAAGCAGCTTTGCACGATGAAGGAAACGCAGACGCGGGCGGCGCTGTCATGCGCGACGAAGATGCGCCTGACGCAGCAGTCCAGCTATACGGACAAGGCCAGCGGGACAGCGAAGCAGGCAAGCGCCGGGGGCGGGAAGCCTTGGGACAACTGACGCGGGCCGAGCGCAACATAGCGTGGTGCGAAAAATACATCCGCATCCCCGAAGGCAAGTTTGTGGGCCAGCCGCTCAAGATGGCCGACTTTATGAAGGACGACTTCCGGGCAATTTACGACAACCCGCACGGAACGCGGCGCGCGATCATCAGCCGGGGCAGGAAGAACGCGAAGACCACCGAAAGCGCGATGATCCTCCTTCTGCATCTGGCCGGGCCAGAGGCAAAACATAACTCGCAACTGTTTTCGGCAGCGAGGTCGAGGGACCAAGCAGCCATCCTGTTCGCGCTTGCGGCCAAGATGGTCCGCATGTCGCCGGACCTCAACGCAGTCATCACGGTACGGGACAGCGGCAAGCAACTGTTCTGCGGTGAATTGGGCACGCTGTACCGCGCCTTGTCTGCCGAAGCTGCCACAGCTTACGGCCTGTCGCCTGTTCTGGTTGTCCATGATGAATTGGGTCAGGTGAAAGGTCCGCGCGACTCGCTTTACGAGGCATTGGAGACTGCTACGGCAGCACAGGAACAGCCGCTGTCAATCATCATCAGCACGCAGGCCCCTACAGATGCGGACCTGCTGTCCACGCTGATTGATGACGCCAAGACGGGAGCGGACCCGCGCGTTGTTCTACGGTTCCAGACGGCGGATATGTCGCTGGATCCTTTCTCGGTTGAGGCGCTGCGCGCTGCAAACCCGGCTTTCGACGTGTTTATGAACCAGAAAGAGGTCATGGCAATGTCGGAGGACGCGAAGCGGATGCCTTCGCGCCAGCCGGAATACGAAAATCTGGTGCTGAACCGGCGTGTCGAGATGTTCGCCCCGTTCATCACGCGGACGATCTGGGAAGCCTGCAACGCCACGCCTGCCGAGTTTAATGGTCTTCCGGTTTACGGTGGCCTTGACCTTTCGGCGGTCAGCGACTTGACAGGGCTTGTGTATGTCGCGCCGCTGGACGGGGTGTGGCAGACGCGACCGAAGTTCTGGCTGCCGTCCGATGGGTTGGCAGAGAAGTCGCGGGCAGACCGCGTGCCTTATGACGTATGGGCCAAGCAAGGGCATCTGCTGACCACGCCGGGTCGGACCATCGAATATGAATACGTCGCCGCGCAGTTGTTCGCGGATTGTCAGCGGATGGACGTGCGCAAGATTGCGTTCGACCGCTGGAACTACAAGAACCTCAAGCCTTGGCTGGCGAAGGCGGGTTTCCGACCGGAACAACTGGACGGTGACGACGCGATCTTTGCAGAGTTCGGGCAGGGCTTCGCGTCCATGTCCCCGGCACTACGGGCGCTTGAGAGTGCCGTCCTGACGGGCAACATCGCCCACGGTGGGCACCCGGTCCTGACGATGTGCATGGCGAACGCTGTGGTGACGACCAACCCTGCCGGGGACCGAAAGCTGGACAAGGCGAAAGCATCGGGCCGGATTGACGGCGCTGTGGCCTTGGCGATGGCTATCGGGACGGCCGAGGCCGAATACGATGATGACGCGACGAGGAAGGCGAACATGAATAGCTTTTTCGCCTCCTTGGGGGCCGCGTAAATGGGCCTTTTCTCCTGGATCAAGGGTATGTCAACGAAGGCTGACGCGGTAAAGCCGCTTAGCCTTGTCAATGCTGACGGCTGGTATGGCCCTGCCCCTGATGCGGGCGAGATCGTCACCGAGGGGTCGTCACTGGCCTTGTCGGCGGTCTGGGCCTGCGCCAACCTGATTTCCGGAACGATTTCCAGCCTGCCCTTCCAGGTCTATCGGGAGCGCCGCGACGGGTATCGGGAAGCCTACGCAACGCACCCGCTGTATCGGGTGCTTCACGAAAGCCCGAATTACGACCAGACGGCGGTTGATTTCTGGGACTACATGAGCATGAGCGTTGACTTGTTCGGCAACGCGTATGCGGACATTGTGCGCACCCGGGATGGCCAGATCATCGCGCTGCGCCCGGTCAAGCCCGACACCATGTCTGTAACACGGACGGAAAGCGGCCCGCTGCGCTATCGCTGGTCGAAAGATGGGCGGCAGTATGACCGGCTGGACCGGGACGTGCTGCACATTCGCGGCCCTGGCGGGGATCCGTTGGGGGGCATGTCGGTGCTGACGTTCGGTCGGCAGGCGTTTTCTTCGGCCATCGCGGCGGATCGCGCGGCGGCAGGCATGTTCCGCAACGGCATGAAGCCGTCCATGTCGGTCAGCTTTACCGAATGGCTGTCGCCAGAGCAGCGCAAGATTGCCAAGGATGGCATCGAGCGGGATTACATGGGCGCGACCAATGCAGGTCGTCCATTCATTGCTGAGGGAGGGATGACCATCACCCCCCTGAGCATATCGCCCGAAGATGCGCAGATGCTGGAAACGCGCAATTTCTCGGTGGAAGAAATCTGCCGCTTCTTCGGCGTGCCCCCGGTGATGATCGGGCACCCTGGGGGCGCAACGGCATGGCCGACTAGCGTTGAGCAGCAAGTTCTGATGTTCCAGAAATTCACCCTGCGCCGCCGACTCAAGCGGATTGAGCAGGCGGTGATGATGCAGCTTTTGAGCGCCGAGGACCGGGCGCGCGGTATTTCGGTGGACTTCAACCTAGAGGGACTGCTGCGCGGCGACAGTGCGGCGCGGGCGTCGTTCTACCAGACCATGACGCAGATCGGTGGCATGACCATCAACGAGGTCCGGCGCCTGGAAAACTTGCCGCCCGTCGCTGGCGGCGACGAGGTGCGGATGCAGATGCAGAACGTGCCGATCACGGAGGCAACCAATGCTGACGAAAGCCTTTGATCCCGTCCTTGAAGTCAAGGATATGGACGACAATACCGGCGAATTTGAGGGCTATGGCAGCACATTCGGCGGCGAACCGGACAGCGTTGGCGATATTATCATGCCCGGCGCCTACAAGGACAGCTTGGCCGAACATTCCCGGCGCGGCACGACGCCGAAAATGTTCTGGCAGCACGACCCGCACCGCCCCATTGGCAAGTGGCTGGACGCCAAAGAGGACGATCACGGCCTGCTGATGCGCGGGCGGCTGAACATGAACGTGCAGCAGGGGCGGGAAGCCTACGAACTGCTGAAAGCGGGCGATATCGACGGTCTGAGCATCGGTTATCGCATCAAAAAACACACCGAGGACAAGGACCGGGGCGTCTGGCTGCTTGAAAAGCTGGATTTGTTCGAGGTTTCCATCGTCTCCATCGGTGCCAACCGAAATGCCCTTGTCGATACGGCCAGCGTGAAGGCTTCGCGCGACCAGGAGGGGCTGATTGAACGTCTGAAAGCCGGGGATCGGCTGACAGAACGCGAGTTTGAACAGATGCTCAAGGGGATCTTGGGTCTGTCCAACTCGCAGGCGGAGCGTGCCGTGCGTCTCCACCTGAAAGGGCAGGGGGAACCTGCCGAAGCGGCGAGTGCAGCCGATTTCGCATCGGCTTTTCAGGCCCTGATGGGCTGACACCCGACAATCTGGAGGTTCCCATGTCGGATCAAACCAAATCGGCTGCCGAACTGGCAGCGGAAACGAAGGCGGCTGTCGATAAGGCAGTCGACAGCGTGAAGGCCATTGCCGAGGAAGCACTGGGCAAGGCCAATTCGGGCGAACAACTGGCTGCCAGCGTAAAGGAGAAGGCCGACGAGGCGCTTCTGAACGTCAACAGCCTGCGCGCCCGGTTCGATGAACTGGAGCAGAAGGCTGCCCGCGATGGCGTCACCGATGACGAAGCCAAGTCGTTCGGTGAACGCTTTGTCGAAGATGATCGCGTCAAGGCTTTCCTGGCGAACGAACCCACCTCGGGGCGCGTCGATGCGCGTTTCAAGGCAACCATTTCGTCCGCGACCACCAACGCCGCCGGTTCGGCTGGCGCTGGCGTCCGCACGACCCGCCTGCCGGGCATCCTGGAACTGCCGCAGCGCCGCATGACTGTGCGCGATCTGCTGTCGCAGGGCCGCATGGATGGCAATACGCTGGAATATGTGCGTGAAACTGGCTTCACCAACAACGCGGCGCCTGTCGCCGAACTGGCTACCAAGCCGGAAAGCGACCTGAAATTTGATCTGGTCAACACTTCGGCCAAGGTCATCGCCCATTGGATGAAGGCATCGCGGCAAATCCTGTCGGATTTCGCGCAGCTTCGTTCTGTCATCGACAGCCGCCTGATGTATGGCCTGGAATATGTCGAAGAACAGCAACTGCTGAACGGTGACGGCACCGGCCAGAACCTGAACGGGATCATTCCCCAGGCGACCGCCTACACTGCACCCATCACCATCGCCGACGCGACGGAAATCGACGCCATTCGCCTTGCCATGCTGCAAGCAGAAATCGCGCTGTTCCCATCCACCGGCATCGTGATGAACCCTGCCGATTGGGGCCGCATCGAACTGACCAAGGACGCCGATGGCCGCTACATCATCGGCAACCCGCAGGGCACCATTGCTCCGACGCTTTGGGGTCTGCCGGTTGTGACCACTCCGGCCATCGCCGTTGACAAGTTCCTGACCGGCGCCTTCCGCATGGGTGCGCAGGTGTTCGACCGTTGGGATGCACGGGTGGAAGTCGGCTACGTCAACGACGACTTCATCAAGAACCTTGTGACCATCCTGGCCGAAGAACGGCTTGCCTTGGCGGTGTATCGCCCGCAGGCGTTCATCTACGGCGACTTCGGCAACGTGGCTTGATCGTTTCTAAGTGGGGCGGTGCTGCCGCCCCATCTATGAGCCGATAAGGAGGTAATCATGGAAAAGTTCAAAGTTCTTCGCCAGCATCATGGCGATAAACCCTATGCCGAGGGAGACACACGCGAGGCGGATGAGCGCGACGTGGCTCATCTGGTCGCAAACGGCGTCCTTGAGCCTATGAAGGCCAAGGCAGAGCCTGCGGCCAAGAACAAGGCCGAGCCTGCCGTCCAGAACAAGGCGAAAGCCGACAAATGATCCGCGTCACGCCGCCCGCGACCGCTATCGTTTCGCTTCCCGAAGTGAAGGCGCACCTGCGGGTGGATCACAGCCACGAGGACGCGCTGATCCAGGCGTATCTGGATGCGGCAACCTCTTGGATCGACGGCTTCGACGGCGTTCTGGGCCGGTGCGTGATGGAACAGACCTGGCGGGCCAGTGCATTGGAAGCTGAACGCATCATTGCGCCGTATGACACGCTGCTGATCGCGGTGAACGGTGACGGGACAGTCGATTACACCTGCGCCATGCCTGCGGAGAAGCTGCCATCCGTCAAGGCCGCGATCCTGCTACTGGTGGGCTATTGGTATGAGCAGCGGCAGGCATCGGTTGAAGGAAACTGGTCGGAGGCGCCCCTTGCGGTGAAATCGCTGCTGGCGCCGCTGCGGGTATGGGTCTAGTCCCGCATATCGCGAACGCTAACAGGCTTGTCGCCGTCCATCTCAACCTCTGCGCCGAACAGGCCGTTTCTGACGGCAATCTCGAAAGGGACGCCTTCAAGGGTCAGCAGGACGGTCCCTGTTTCGCAGTTGCTTGTTCCCGTCACGGTCATCAGTTCGTCAGAAGCCATGCGTTCGCCTTGGCTTTCGATGCGGCATTCTTCGGCTTCGCCATCATTGCGGCTTAGCAACGCTCCGGCGCCCAAGATGACGGCGGCAGCGGTGATGGTGATGGTTCTGAAATTCACGGGTGGTCCTCAATGCAAGCTGGAAATCTGGACCGACGTATAACAGTTGAGCGCAAGACTGTCAGCAATACACCTCTTGGCGCGACTGAGACTTGGCTAAAGTTGGTGACGACCTGGGCCAGCCGCAAGGATGTCAGCGACGGCGAGAAGGCGGCATCCGGGACGGCCATCTCAACGGTGGCATCGCGCTTCGTCGTGCGGTCCACCCCTGACACGCGCGCCATCCGCCCCGCTGACCGGCTGACCGAGGGGCGGCTGACGTTCGAGATTGTCGGCATCAAGGAATTGGGTCGCGCCGACTGGCTGGAAATCACGGCGCAAGCCCGGCTTGACTGATGGCTGTCACCGTTGACGTGCGCGGCCTGCGCGAGTTGGAGCGGGCGCTAGGCGAGATCGAGAAAAGCGCCACCCGCAAAACGGTCGTGCGGAACACGCTGAAGAAGGCAGCTGAACCCACGGCTGACCTGATGCGGTCAGGTGCTGCCGGGACTTGGGACAAGAAGATTGCCAGCAACATCATTGTCGGCACCAAGATCAAGAACGAGGCGGGAAAGGCAGCCTATGCCGCGTCCATGCGCGAAACGCGCGGTGACAAGGGCGCTGCGGTCAAGGCGATGCGAGACGCCCGCCGCGCAGCCAAGGGCACGATGCCGCCGGTGCTGATGTATGTGGGGCCGGGCGAACGGTCCTGGCGGGCACATTGGGTGGAGTTCGGCATCAGCCCGCACACCAACGCTGGCATGTTCGCAGGCACCCGCCACCCTGGCGTCAGGCCCAATCCGTTCATCCGCCCGGCTTGGGACGCAACGCAGAACGTGGCCTTGGATATCGTCGCCACGGAAATGTGGAACCAGATCGACCGGGCGGCGAAGCGTCAGGCGCGCAGGAAGGCGAAGGCAAATGGATGAAGCCCTCTGGACTGCGCTGACGGAGGACGCGGGCATTTCGGCCATTGCAGGAACGGCCGTCTATTGGAGCGAATACCCGCAAGGTGCTGCGGTCCCTGCCATTGTCTTGAATATCGTGTCAGGGGCCGATCAGCCGACCCTTCGCGGCACGGATCAGGTCTGGACCTATCGCGTGCAGATCGACTGCTATGCGATCAATCGGCCGGAGGTTCGTCAGCTTTCACGGGCGGTCATCGACTGCCTGAACGGATACCGCGCGGGGGGCATCCTTGGCGCGTTCATCATCTCGCAGCGGGACTTGTCTGCCGAGGTCGATGTCACCGCCCATCGTTACTCGATGGATTTCTCAATCGTCTATCGCGGCTAGGAGGCCCACATGACGCAGGCAATCATCGCCTATGGGGCGCTCATCGAGCGATCCCAAGACGGAAGCACGTTCGCGCCTATCCCAGAGGCGAAAGGCGTGGCAATTCCCCAAGTTGAGCAGGAGTATGTGGAAGCAACCCACCTGCAAAGCCCGAACGGGTATCGGGAATATATCAAGGGCCTCAAGGATGCGGGCGAACTGTCGGTCCCTGCCAACTACACGGCAGAAGGTTTCCAGCAGCAGCTTGACGACCAGAACTTTAACGGCGCGATCTTCTACCGCGTGACGCTGCCTGTGGCACCCGGCAAGACCACGGGTGACGTGTTCGAGTTCCAAGGCTATCCGACCCCGACGCTGGATGGCGGCGATGATGCTGGGGCGATCATCGGCATGACGATCACCATTCGCACCACGGGCGACTTCACCTTCACTGCGGGGACCTGATGAACGCGCGGCGCGGATACGTCACATTCAAGGCGGACGGCAAGGATTATGCCCTTCGCTTCGGCGCTAACCAGATGGCAGCGGCTGAGGATGCGCTTGGCCTGCCGTTCGGCCAGATCATCGACAAGCTGAATGACCCCACCGGCAAGACTGTCCGGTTCAGCGATCTGCGGGCGCTGTTCGCCGTTGCGGCGGGCATGAAGCCAGAGGAAGCGGGCGACTTGATGGATGCTGTTGGCATCACCAAGGCATCGGAACTGCTGGGAGACACGATACGTGCCGCATTCCCAGATGCGGTTGAGGGTGACGCGGGAAACGGGAAGCGCCAGAAGCGGACCTGATCGGCGCGTTTCTGGCGGCGTGGCTGTCGCGTGGGCTGCCTTACGATCAGTTCTGGGAACTGACCCCGCGCGAAATGACGGCGATCATTGAAGGCCGGGATAAGGCGTGGATGGCTGACCACGAAGCCCGCCGCGCGATGGCTTACGAACAAGCCGTCTGGATCACCATCGGCATATCCAACCCGAAGAAGATGCCGAAGTTCGAGCCGATCAAGAAGCGGGAAATTCCGCGCGACGTGCAGACTGAAATGGTCCGCGCGTGGTTCATGTCGAAGGTGCATTGAATGTCGCAAGCTATCGGTGCGCTTTTCGTCCAGCTTGGCCTGGACAGTGCGCAGTTCCAGCAGGGGCTTCGCCAGAGCCAGTCGAACCTCGCCAAGTTCGGGCGGCAGATGGCGACTGTCGGCGCAGGTATCGCAGCGGCGGGAACGGCAGCCTTTGCGGCGTTCAATACGAGCGCAACCCGCGCGACGGATCTGCAAAAACAGGCTGACATCGCGGGCTTGTCGGCGCAAGAATTCAAGATTGCCGCGCTGGCCGTGGATCAATACGGCGTCAGCCAGGAAAAGCTGTCCGACATCCTCAAGGACGTAAACGACAAGTTCGGTGACTTCGCCGCGACAGGCGGCGGGGAACTGAAAGACTTTTTTGAGAACATCGCGCCCAAGGTCGGTGTGACGATTGACAGCTTCCGCAACCTGTCGTCGTCGGATGCCTTGGCGCTTTACGTTTCCTCTTTGGAAAAGGCGAACGTCACCCAAGCGGAAATGACGTTTTATATGGAAGCCCTTGCGAACGACGCCACGGCGCTTGTTCCCGCCTTCCGCAACGGCGGGCTTGCCATTGAGGACATGCGCAAGAAGGCCGATGAACTTGGCCTTGCCCTTGATGAAGGGCTGATCAAGACGGCACGACAGGCGCAGGGCGAGATGCGGCTTGTGTCGGAAGTGCTGCGGACGCAATTCGACCAAGCCGTCTTGAAGCTAGGGCCGTCGCTATCGCAACTGGCGCAGGCCATGATGCCTGTGGTTGAGGGCATCGGATCGCTGATCAAGGCGGTTCTGGATTGGACCGACATCGCTGGGAAGGCTTCGCGAGATTTCGTTGACCGCTTCATTGCCGGGTTCCAGTCCCTTCCGAACGCTGCCAGCACGACCATTTCGTCACTGGCCGCTGGTCTTGCGGCGGGCTTTGCGACCATCGCCCATCAGGCGTTGAACTTCGCCAAGGAGATTGTCGCCAATGTCATCGAGGGGCTGAAAGGGCTTTACGAGGCGGGCGTTCAGGCAGTCAAGGATCTTGCGGCCGGGATGGCTGCGGAGTTCGTCGCCCTGAAAGATCGTGCGCTAGGCTGGGGTCGGGACATCGCGGATGGCCTGAAAAGCGGTCTGGATGCGGCAAAGGATCGCGTTCGCGGTGCTGTGTCCAGTGTAGCCGATACCGTCAAGGGCGTGTTCACCGACGAGATGGAGATCCAGTCACCGTCTCGCGTGTTCATGCGGTTCGGCGGGTTCATTTCCGAAGGCTTGAAGGAAGGCATCGAGGCTGGCGGCAAGGGCGTCCAAGGGGCCATGCAGGACATGGCAGGCGGCATCTCTGACGTTTTTCAATCCGTGCTGTTTGAGGGTGCATCCTTCAAGGACAGCATGAAGTCGATGCTGGGCAATATGTTCAGCGGGTGGGGAAACAGCCTGTTCAGCAAAGGCTTCTCAGGGCTGATGGGCGCGTTCAATATTCCCGGCTTTGCGAATGGCGGCTATCACACAGGCGGCTTGCGGATCGTGGGCGAGAGCGGCCCAGAGTTGGAAGCAACCGGCGCGGCCCGCTATTTCAGCGCGTCCAAGACCCGCGATATAATGGCCGGAACAACGCAGAACCTGAATGTTTCCGTGTCCGTGGATAACAACGGCAATCTGCAAGCCTTCGTCCGCGATCAAGCCGGGCAGGTTGTGGCGCAGTCGGCCCCGCAGATTGTCGGCCAGTCAGTGCAGGCATCCAAGCGGTCCATGGGTAAATCGAAAACAGGATGGGGCATCTGATGGTCAACGTCTATGCATGGCCCCCGGTGGATTATGTCGCGGCGGAATGGACAATCCTTGACCCGGTGAGCCGGTCCCGGTCACTTATCACGGGGGCCACTTACGTCAGCGCGGCACAGCGCAGGCGGCGGGTGGCATCGCTGGACGTGGCGGCACTGTCGGCAGATCGCAATGGGGCAGGCTATATCGAGGTGCTGAAACGGCTGCTGGATGGGGGCGTGCATCTGGTGCGCCTCCATTCCACGCCGATTAACTGGCATCTGGATGACAGAGCCGACAACGCGGCCCGCACCAAGCCTGTATCGTGGCTGATCCCGCCCCCCGATGTGGACTGGCTGATCCCCCCGGCGAATGTGGGCTGGTGGACCGGGCCGGGCGTCACCTATGGCGAGGCGCTGTCTGGCAATCGAGTGCGCGTCACTGGCCTGCCCGCGAACACGCCTGTCGCGCGCCCTGGCGAGTTCGTCACAATGGGCGGCAGGACATCCATGGTCATGCGGCCCGCGCGGTCAGATGGTAGCGGCGAGGCGGTGCTGTATCTGCTGGAGCCGCTGACGGGATCCGGCACCATCGAGATCGGGACACGGGAAACCGGTGTGTTCGAGGCTGATGCCATGCCCCGTTCAGCGCAGCCTGTGGGGCAGAACTGGTCCTATCAGTGGACGTTCACAGAGGTCTTCGAGGACGAGCGCGGCCCCTTCACGGAGATTGATCCGTGGAACTGAGGCGCGGCGTTGACCCGGCCACCTTGGCGGCTTTCCGGCAGGGCGGTTATCTGGTTCTATTCGCTTGGCTGGACTGGCCCGACGATCCTGTATGGGCGCACAGCGGCGTGGGGCCGATCACCTGGGGCGGCAAGGCGTGGAAGGGGGTCGGCATGGTCGGCAATGTCCAGATCCCCGAGGAAGGCGCGGAGATAGCGGCTGTGGAGGCGGTGCTTGCCCTTGCGGGTGTGGCGGCTGACCTGGACGGCTACGCGGACGACACGATCCGCAACCGCAGCATGGCGCTGCACATCGGCGCCGTGAAAGGCAGGCCGGGCGGGCATGACGGCAAGCAGACGACGGGGCAGGGCAATGCCCTCGTAGGGCAGCCCATACAGCTATTCAGCGGCATCATGGACATGCTGACCCTGACCGCATCGGGATCGGATACCGGCGTGGAGCATGAGGCACAGGTGACGGTGCTGACCGGGCAGGAGGCGCGGTCCATGGCGTCCATCTCGCACAGCGACGAGGACCAGCGGCGGCAATACCCGACCGACACAGCGGGGCGGCTGACGCAGATGGCCTATGCGAGAGCGCAAAGACTTACCTGGCCTGAGACATGACGCCCGATCAGGTGCTGGAAGAAGTCGAGCGTGTCATGTCGGCACGCTGGCAATGGGGCGTCGCTGACTGCTGCGCCTCTGCTTCGGACGTGTTCGCTGCTTTGCACGGCATTGACCCCATGGCCCCCGTGCGGGGCATGTATGACGACGCCATGGGCGCTTATCGCCTGATCCGTGACTGGGGCGGCTTTCCCGAAATGGCCGAGGCCATGGCGCGGATTGCTTGCCTCAAGGTGGGAACCGGGCAGCCGGGCGAGATTGGTTTGTCGGCGCCCGGCAACGCGGGCGGACCGGACGGGCGGGCGATGCTGATCTGCATTCAGCCGGGCCAATGGGCGGGAAAGAGCGAGATGGGGTATACGGTCCTGCCCGGAGCCGAAAGGTCTTGGCGTGCTGCGTAAACTTTTGCTGGCGACCACGGCGCTTGTCTGCTTGGGCGGTCCCGCTGATGCCGGGCCTGTCGTGGCAGCGGTGCAGGCCGTGTCTGCGTGGGTCGCGTCCCTGTCGCCTCTGGCGGCGGCTGCGGTCAAGATCGGCGCATCCGTCATTCTGAACCTCGCGGTCGGGGCGCTAACCCGGAAAAGCCCGCGCCAGCAGGACGTAATCCGCGAACTGCACCAGCCGACAAGCCTGCCTGCCTATCGGTTCGTGTATGGGAAATGCTGGGCACCCGGAACTCCCGCGCCAGTCAGGGTCAAGGGCAGGATCCTATATGGCTGCTTCATCCTGAACAGCCGCCCGAGCGCGGGGCCGTTCACGCTCTATCTGGACAAGCGCAAGGTCGAGGCGACCGGCAATCCCTACGACTTCGCGGGCAACGGCGCGAAAGCGACCAACGATCCCTTCGAGAACCACACCCGCTACTGGATCGGGCGCGGGGATCAGGTTTCGCCCCCCGCGCAGTTCCTCTCGGAGGCCGGGGATATCTTCAAGGCCACGGACGGCTGGCGCGGGCGCACGGTTCTGTGGCTAAGGGCGGACGTTGGCGACAACGACGACCGGCAGGAACGCTGGCCCGCCACCCCGCCCGAGGTGATGGTGGACGGTCGCTGGTCGCTGGTCCGCGATCCGCGCAACCCCTCCGCCCCTGCGGCATGGTCGGCCAATCAGGCGCTGTGTGTGCTGGACGCCCTGCGCAAGAACCCCTTGCGGCCCTATGACGACCGCAACCTGTGGCTGGAAACCTTCGCATGGGCTGCCGATGAGGCGGATGTGCCGTTCCCGGTGAAGGGTGGCGGAACGATCCCGCGCTTCGAGACAAATGGCGTCCTGGTGTTCAGCCAGGGGCAGGAACTGGAGGATACGATCATCCCGCTGGTCGAAGCGGGGGCGTCCGAGATCATCCGGGTTGGCGGCAGGCTGGGGCTTGTCCCGGCAGTCTGGCAAGAGCCGGTGATGACGGTTTCCGACGTGCTGGACGATCAGCCGATGACGTTCAACCGCAATCGGCCCTTGGGTGAACTGGTGACGGAGGTGACGGCCACCTACACGTCACCCGAGCGCATGTATGAGGATGCGACCACGCCGGTCTATGTCCTGGACGGGGCGCAGCAAGAGGACGGTGGCTTGCCCCGGCTCGGTCAATACGACCTGGGCTTTGTAACCGATCACCGGCAGGCGCAATACGTCGCGGCGATCATGGGCCGCAGGACGCGGATGCAACGGTCCTGGTCCGGGGTTCTACCGGGCGATGCTTTCGATCTGGTGGCGGCGTCAGTCATGTCGCTGCAACTACCCGCGCCCTACACGCGGCGGAACGGAACATACAAGGTCGAGAGCATCCATCCCGGCTTCGATCCCGTGGGGCAGGACGGGGTTGCCATGCGCTGCCCGGCCATGCTGCGCGAGGAAAGCCCGGCCATCTATGCCTGGAACCCGGAGACGGACGAGCAGGACATCACCCTTGAGGACTTCGACCCGACCATCAAGGGATTGCAGCCCCCCGGTGCGGTCACGGGGATAAGCGATGCCAGCACGGTCCTAACCAGCGGGGACACGTCCATTCCCCGCATCCGGTTCGAGGCTGACCCGTCTCCTTCGGCCAGTGCGATTAGCTACGAATGGCAATACCAGCGCCAAGGGGAACCGTGGCAGGCAGGCGGAACCATCGACGGCAAGATCCTTGACGCGGACGGCGACGTGTTCGGCTATGTCGCCCCGGTCGTGGTCGGGCAGCCGTATCGCGTTCGGATGCGGACCTTGGGGCCGGGCACGGCGTCAAAATGGGTTGAGTCTGCCCTGATCACCGCATCGGCTGGCGGCTATCTCGCCCCGGCACCTACGCCCGTCAGCGCGGTCGGCGGGGCAGGGCAGATCGCCGTGACCTTCCGCGCGCCGAACGACCCGGATTATCGGGCCATGGAAATCTGGCAATCCGCCACGAACAACAGCACCGCCGCCGCCCTGATGGCTGGCCCGGTCTATGGTGCCCCGAACAGTGCCGTCACCGAAGTCCACACCGGCCTGGGGGCGGGCCAGACCCGCTACTATTTCGCGCGATCCATTGACCGGAACGGCCAGCCGTCGCCGTTCAGCGCCTCGATCAGCGCCACCACCACCTAATAGGAGAGACAGATGCCGAAACCCAACTATGGGCTGCCTGTGTTCAACAGGCAGACGACGGTGCAATGGCATGACGCGGAAATCAACCGCTGCCTTGCGGCCATCTGGGATGCGGCTGTGGTCGCCAATCTGGACGGCCCGGCTGCCGAGGCGCTGATGGAGGAGTTCCGCGACCTGTGGGACGATATTCAGGCATGGGCCACGCAGGTTGCGGCAGATGCTGCTGATATTCGGTCCCGGCTGAACCCGCCGATTGTGGTTCTTGCAGAGGGGCAATCTAACTTCCGCACCATCCCCGAGCAGATCGGCGGCGATCTGACCGTCAACCCTTCCGTGCTGGCATGGAACAGCCAAGCCGCACCGATGGCAGATGGCACGGCATGGGTCACGGCGACACCGGGGCAAAACCCGTTCATTGGCACGGCGGGGGCGAACAACGCGGCGTGGCAGTTCTGCAAGGAATTGCAGCGCCGCACCGGGCGGAAGGTCTATCTGATCCTTGCCGCCCTTGGGTCGCACAGCATCGAAGCGTTCATGAACGCTTCCGACCTGACCAACAACGGCTGGACCAAGCCCGCCGGGGACGCCGACCTGTTCACCTTCGTCATGGCTCAGCTTGCCGCCGCCCTGCCTCTCGTTCCCGGTGCCCCCACATCGGTCGATTACCTGCTCTGGCACCAAGGCGAGGCGAACAAGGAGGATCAGGTCGAGGTCTATGCCAAGAAACTTCGCACCGTCCTGAAACGCTTTGAACTGAACGGTCGCATCGTCCGCAACAAGACGGAGATCATCGCCGGGGAACTGCTGGTCGGGGCGAACAATGGCCGCTACCGGGAACGCCACCTCAACGCCCTGCGGCGCTTGCAGATGGGCACCCGAGAGGATGCCTTCCCGCGCTTCAAGATCGCCCGCAGCACGGGCTTGCAGCCGGTCACGATCAACGACGACCTGCATTTCAGCGGCGAGGATCTGACCGCACTTGGCAAACGCTATGCCGATGCCGCGTTCACCGAGCAGGTGCCTGCCGAAATGGACCCCGTATCATGCGACCTGTCCGTTGATGGCGGGCTTGGCTGGGCGACTGGCCTTGTCGCGGCGCAGACCCACAAGACCTATTCGCGCCGAGAGCCGGTCTATCTGGCCGATACCACCATCACCATCGAGGACAATGCGACCCTTGGCTGGTGCTATGTCGCGCCGCAGAACGTCACGACGAACTTGCCAGCGCGCAAGATCTACCGCGTTGATCCTTATGCGCAGTTCCTGATGAGCATCGAGGCCCGCAATGATCATCCGACTGATGATGGCAGTTTCAGCCTCGCCGTTCTCGAATACGACGCGGCCATGGCCTATCTCACCCTGAACGTGATGACCGCGCAGACGATTGCGCCCGGCACCACAGCGCGCTTCTGGGCTACATTCGGGCATAGCGGCAACGGGCGGACCAATCACCGCAGCTTCGGCGCGAACGCCCGCTACTTCTCCCCGATCTGGCGCTTCAACCCCGCTGGCACCGGGGCGGGGGTCCGGTTCAACCTGCCCAACCCCCGCTGGATCTGACGCCCCCAACAACCTGACCTGACCCAATCGGCTGAGGCCGAATTTTTCATGTGGAGAAGACTATGCCCAATACCGCGACAGTGAGCGGAAAGTTTGTCGATACCGATGGCAACGCTGTCGCGGGCGGCAAGATCGTTGCAACCCTTGTCGGCACCGATGCCTGGGAGGACGGCGCCCGCATCGTCACCAGCACCGAAAGCGCCACGACCGGCGCGGACGGCAAATGGTCGCTTGACCTAGCCGTGAATGGTGAGGGCCGCAACGCATCAACCACCTGGACATTCACCGGCTATGGGCCGGATGTGAACAAGGTGTTCGAGGTCAAGGGCGTATTCATCCCGGTGGCTGTGGACGCCCTGCTGAACGATCTGGAAGTCACCAGCGCGGGCAACATCAAGGCAGCCAAGGACAACAGCTTGGTCAGGGTCATCACCGCCCTGAACTATGCCGACTACCTTGCCCTGCCGTCCGGCCAGCGCCGCGACAACGATCTTGTCATCATCGTGCCGGGGGTTTGATCCATGGCCTTCATCGGAACGTTCAGCCGCGCGCTGCTGGAAAGCGCCACGGCAGTCTACTTCGGCGGGGTGCCCGTCAGCATTCTGGATGCGCAGGGCAACGTCATTCTGGGCGACGACCTGCCGGATGCGCCGACCGTCACCAGCACGATTGCGGATCGCGTCTATGAGATCGGCGCAGCCCCGGCCACGGTCGATTTGCGCACCAAATTCACCGGCGCGACCAGCTACACGGTCAGCCCGGCGAATGCTGCCGTCACAATCAGCGACTACACGCTGACGATCAACCCAACTGCGACGATGACGGCGACGACTTTCACTGTGCGCGGTATCAACGGCGGCGGTGCATCTGCGCCCTTGACCTTCGCCCTGACTGTCAACGCCCCGTCGCCTGTGCTGCTCAAGCCGTTCCCGGATCAGTCGCTGCTGATCGGCGGCGGGACCGTCACGCTGCCATTGGCTGAATACTTCTCGGGTGCTGCGACCTATGCTGTCTCTCCCGCGAACCAGGGCGTGACCATCAGCAACGGCAACCTCGTTATCAGCCGTGTCGCTGCGCGCGATGTGGTGATCACCGTGACCGCGACCAACGCCACGGGGCAGGACACCGCCGACAGCTTCGCGCTGGTCGTGGGCGCGCCCGCCAATCGGGCGCCGGTCGTCTCCGGGGCCATCCCCACGCAGGCCCCGGTTGCCAACGTGGCCTTCACGTCCAACCTCGCTTCCTATTTCAGCGACCCCGACGGCGACACGCTGCTTTTTGACTACACCGGCACGCTGCCGACCGGCATTACCCGCAACGGGGCCGTGTTCTCGGGGACAGCGACGGTAACGGGCCAGACCGCCAGCGGCGTGCTGCGGGCGCGCGATCCCGGCAACATGGAAGCTGAAGCGCCGATAACGTGGGCTGTTGCCACGCAGCCCGCCCTGACGGCCCCCACCTCGTCCATCACCCAGGGCCAGCAAGCCATCGTCGCTTTCAACGCCCTGCCGGACACCGTGACGATCACACAATCCGGGGTGGTCCTGACCGCGACCCGCATCGGTGTGACGAACAGCTACAACTTCACCCCGCTCACGACTGACCCGGTAGCTATCAGCGCCATCAAGGCGGGTTATAGCCCGTATAACGCGACCTGGAACGTGCAGCCCGCGCCCCCGGCCCTGGTCATCACCAGCGCCAATACCGGGCGCATCACGGGCGTGGACGCCGCCAGCGCGCCATTCGATTTCCAGATCATCCAGCCCGCCCGATACGCAGGCACTCGCACCGTCACCCCCTCGCAGATGACCACCGGCCCCGTGGCCCATGTCGCGCCGACGCAGACCGGCACGGGCGCTGTCGGGCAGGTTCTGACCGGCGATCCGGGGCTATGGCTGACGCTGGATGACGATGTTTCCCTCACCTATCGCTGGACACGGCGCACGACTGCCAACGCCAGCGAGACGCCTGTGGTGATCGCAGGCGCGACGGGCACGGCCTATACCCTGACAGCGGCGGACCAGGGCAAGACCCTGCGCTTCGAGGTCGTGGCATCGGACCAGCACGGGGAGCGCACCGCAACGGCGACCGGCACGGCGGTTCCGGCAGCGGCAACCGGCATTGATACCTTCGATGTGGTTCGGGCAGACCTGCACGGTGCGACCACGGAAAGCGGCGAAACCTGGACGCGCCTGTTCGGGACCAACCCTGGCAAACTTACAGTCAACGCCAATGGCGAAGTTGTTACCAGCGCCGATGCCGCCAGCACCCCACCGATCCGATATGCTCGGGGTGCCCTGGATCGCGGAGCCACGCAGCACGTCTGGGCCGAAATCCTCAGAACAGGTGGTGTGAACGCCTGGCCGAATGTCAGTCTGGGCATTTGCATGCAGCAGAATGACTATCGAGCCTATTACTGGAACGTCGAAGACACTCGCATTTCCTTGATCCGGTATGCGGCAGATGGCACGGCTACGACCTTGATCGACATGACCAAAATTTCGACTGACTGGCCTGTCTGGGCCGTAGGTGAAACCTTCCGCTGGGATTTGAAGCGATCCAGCGCCGGTCTGATCACCGTCGAAATGAATGGTGCTCTGCTGCTCCAGCGCACTGACACCACCCTGTCCGGTGGAGCCTGCGGCCTGATTGCCAAGGGCGCGAACACAGGTTTCCGCACAACGAAATTCGGCATCGGAGCATAAACATGGCCGTCAACATCAAATCCCCCGGCCTTGAGGGCCAGACCTTCGAGGCGCGTCTGATCGTGGGCGGCGTCCCGCAACCCACCGTGACGATCACCGACTATGGTGTGGTGCCGGAAACCGTCGAGATGACCGCGCTGGCGCAGCGAGTCAGTGTGCTGGACGGCACCGTGACCGATCCCTCCGCTGGACGCGTGGCGCCTCGGCCCGATGGAAAGACCTCCCTTGCTCTTTTCGACATCGTTGATGCCCAGACCGTAACGGGTGATCTGCCAGGAGCGCAGTCGGCTGTGGTCCATGTGTCCGCCGCCGCCCAGAAGCGCGGCCACCCCTCGGGCGAGGGCTACTGGCTGCCGGTGGACGGCAACAACCGCTTCATCTGCGAGCCGGGGCAGCGGCACCGGAAGTGGCATTGGGGTAAATCGGCCTCTGCCATGACCAAAGCCCAGATCGCCGCCGCAGCAGGCGTTACGGAGGCAACCGTTACCGGAGACTGGCTGCTGGCCCGCCCGCAATACGGCGGCACGCCGCAGACGGCGATCCATGCCGACCTGTTCAGTCTGGTGGGTTCGACCATCAAGGCGGATAACGTCGCAGGCCGGTCCGACCATCATCTTCTGGAGCGTGGTCAGGACTTCACGTCCTTCGGTTGGGGCGGGTTTTGTGGCGAGGACGAGATCCATCCCATGCGGATCGGAGCCTGGGGCGTGGGCGCCGATCCGGTTATCCGGCTGGTGAACAACTTCCTGGCCTCGCCCTACTGCGTCTTTCAGGATGTGGCGACCAACCGCGAGAAGATGAACCAGTGGTACACCTTCTGCCAGGCATATGACCATGTCGATATCGGCCTAGCCATGGAGCTGTCGAACAACTGGATGGTGACGGTGCGCGAGACGACTATCCTGAAGGCATGGTATGACGCGCCCAAGCAGATCAGCAGCGACGGCAAGTGGGTGGCCAACGGCAACCATCTGCCGGGCATCTACGCCAGCACCGAAGGGATCGTGGTTGACTCCTGCGTGATCGACCATTCGGGTTGGGCGGACGGTTACGACTACAACGGCGACGCTACCAAGCCAATGCCCACGTCGATGTTTTCCCACGCCATCTACTTTAGCGAATGGACTTTAGATGTAACCATCCGCAACAACTTGCTGTCGCGGGCCTCGTCCTGCGGCGTCCAACTACGCGCGGGGGTGCATCTGGAAGGCAACCTGTTCGTGGACAACAACCTTGCCGCCGCCGTCAACAGCTTCTCAGGCAACAAACAGTTCAACAACGTCCTGGACAACGTGGCCTTCTCAGCAGGTTACAAGAGAGTCGCATATTCCGAAGGGGGCTACAACTGGGGCTATGATGTCAACGGCCCCTTGTCGGCGATGAAAGGCAACATCGTTGCCCACAAGGCCAATCCTGATGATGCTGCCGAGATCGCAGCCAAGCCCGATAACTGGGACGCTGTTACTGGCGTGTCTAATTCGGTCAAGCTGGTGAACGACACGCAGTCGTGGCGGTTTTCCTCTCAGAACCTGAACGTGGATGGTCTTGATCCTGCCGTTCTGAACCAGACCACAATCCAGCGCTTTGCCGGGATGAAGGCAGGGACGACCTTCCGCACGATCCCCGAGTTCGTAGCGGATACGGCTGCTGCCCCCGACATCGGCCCCATCGTGCGCGAAGGCGTCCGATGGACCAAGAGCCGCTTCGGGCGCCCGATCCCGCAGCGCACCGCGCCCGCCGATCTGACCTTTGTGCCCGATCCCGATTTCGACGGCTTCCGCTGGGACAACCGCTACAACTGGTCCACGAAAGACCTGCCGGGAACCAACGCCGCAGATAGGGTGGACTTGTCCGGCAACTTTGTCCGCTTCGGCCTGACCAACGCCAGCATTGCCGCCATGGAAAGCAATGGGGCGTTTTTGGACGCATCCTCGGGTAAGCTGACGGTTGGTACTCTGCTGGATGCATTTGATCTGCAAATCCGGCAGTCCGGGCAAGTCTGGATCGGAACGGCAGCGCAGCCCCTGGCCGTCAATGCCATCAGCGGTCGACTGGCGCTGACGGGCGAAGTTACGAACCTGGACCTGCGGGCGGGTGGTCAAACCCAGGTGCTGCTAGGACCGGACTGCACGGTTCCTGCGGGCCGGTCGCTGGTCCTGTCCGGCCAGCGGGCGCGGGTCGGCTGGGACGGCACCGGAACCGCGACCTTGGACATTGCGGGCACGCTGGAGTTCCGGCGCGGCGTCATGGTGTCCGTGGATCCCGCTTCGATGGGGCCGATCCGCTATGTCTATAAGCATATCGGCAATATGGTCACGGGCAGCATCAGCGGCTTCACCGCCCGCGTGGCGGCGGTCGAGCGGACGACTTCGCGCGGCACCCGCTACAACATCTGGCTGGATGATGTGACCGGGACGCCCGTTGTCGGTGACGTGATCACCGTGGCCCCGAAGCGGAACGGAGATGGGACCGATGACCCTACCACCCTGACTCTGACGGCGGTCGGCACGTTCGGCCTGTCCGCGCTCCGGTGCTTCCGCTCTGGTGCCGTGGGCGACGGGCTGGCCGAGCCGACCGTGGCCGCGACCCTGACGCTGGCACCCACCGCCCGGATCGTGGTCCCCGCAGGCCTGCCCTCGGGCACCTACGACCTAACTGGACCGGGCGTCACCGTGGTCAATAACGGCGCATCCCTGCCCGCAGGTGTGACCGTGACGGGCGGCAAGCTGGTGCTGACGGTCAGCTAAGACGACGGCGCCTTCGCATCAACGCGAGGGCGCCAGCATGACCCCGGGAAACACGATAGGACGATCCCATGGCGATGACCCTGCCCACGCTTCTTGAAGCCGACAGTCAAGATGAACCGCATTATTGGGCAAGCGTGTTCTCCGGTCATGCCTACATCGGTCTCGGCCCGTGGGGTCTGGTCGCGATCTACTGGAACATGTGGGATGCCGCATGGCTGGTGCCGCTGGTCTATCTGGTGTGTTGGGAAGGTCTGCAATTCTACATCGCAAAGCGCAGGACCTGGGCGCTGTTCTGGGATTGCCTGCTTGATGCCGTGGCCGTGGCATTCGGGTGCTATGCCGCAGCCTGCGTTGGGAACGGCCTCAAAACACCCGCGATCATATGTTGGACTGCATCTCTGGTTGTCATGGGGGTGGGATGGAGGCAGCGGTCATGATTATCGTCAGGATAGCCGAGGGCGCATGGCAGCACGCCGGGGCGAGGTTCTCGGAGTATGTCGGATCCGCCGCGCTGTTTCTGTGGGGGTATTCCCTCTATTCCAATCCTGATGTGTTCACATCATCCCGCAGTTTCTGGATCATGGCGCAATGGGCGGATCAGGCTGCTTGGGCCAACCTGATGATGGCTGGCGCAGTGTTCCGCGCTGTGGGGCTTGCGTTGAACGGCACCTTTGCAACGTGGCGTCCCTACACGCCGACCTTGCGGTTCTTCGGGTCAATGATCGCTTTTGTGGCGTGGAGCGCAGTCGCCTTGGGCATGTTCTATGCTTGGCTAGACGGGTATGGGCTGCCGACAGGCCCGATAGCTTACGGGGCGTTCATCGCCCCTCACGAGTGGCGCAATATCATCCTGACGCGCCGTGATATGGTGGCAGTCAGGAGGGGCGCCGATGCGATGGCTCGAAAGCCCTGACCTCTCAGCAGTCCTGATTGCCTTCTTTGCGATGCTTGGCACGGTGATGGGGGGCGGAACCATCACCCAGCTTCTCGGACGCAAGAAGGCCGCAACAGAAAAGCCCCCCGAGTTCGCCGAGGTCAAGGGGGCGATTGTCAGCAGCAAGGACATTGACCGCATGGTCCTGTCTTTGGACGCTTTTACCGCTGCCGCCATAGGCATGACGCATTCCATCAACACCGACGTTGAAGCCAAGAAGGCACTGACCAAATCCCTGACGGCGTTGATCGAGGCCCACGGCGGCAACCTGGACACCATCCGCGCCAACACCGCAGCGGCAAACGCTGTGGCGACAGAAGCCCATGATCTGCGGGCCTCTATTGATGATCTGTCGAAAGAACTTGAATTCCAGTCACGAATGAAAGGGCGTCGGGATGAGTGAGCGCGGCGCAGACGAGTGGCATTGGGAATGGTCCTGCCGCTGGAACGCCCGACTAGGTGGCGACCCTACCCAGCCAGTCTGTGCGAGGGTGTATCTCTGGGGGCGCAGCATCATCCGCACCCTCTACCTCGAAGCCATGGAAATGATCTTCTTTGAGCCGCACCACTGCGAACGTGTTTGGCGCAAGTGGTGCTGCTTGCAGGAAGGTAAAGCCGTCACCGGCAGGCGCCATCCCGATCCCGGTTACTGAACCAACATCATAGGCATCATCATGCAAACATCGGAAAAGGGCATTGCCCTAATAAAGGCGCATGAAGGCTTGCGTCTGGAAGCCTACCCAGATCCGGCGCATGGCTGGTCTGTGCCGACCATCGGCTATGGGCATACCTCTGCCGCAGGATCGCCGCCCGTAACCAAGGGGATGCGGATTACCGAGGCGGGCGCGACCGAGATCCTGCGCACCGATCTGCGCAAGTTCGAGCGGTATGTGATGGATGCCGTCACCGTGCCGCTGAACCAGAACCAGTTCGATGCCTTGGTCAGCTTCACGTTCAACCTTGGGCCGGGCAATCTGCGAAACTCCACGCTGCTGCGCAAGCTGAACGCGCGGGACTATGCAGGCGCTGCCGATCAGTTCGGGCAGTGGGTAAAAGCGGGAGGGAAAACTCTTCCGGGCCTCGTCAAGCGTCGGAAAGCAGAACGCGATTTGTTCTTGACGCCTGTGGAAGCAAGCCCCCGACCCGTTCCCAAGCCGACCCCAGCCCCCGCACGGGGCACCCCGCCCGGCGGCGGCGTCATCGCCGTTGTTGTCGCTGCAATCGCGGCTGTTGCCGCCTTCATAGGACTGCGCTGATGGCCCAGATCGGAAAGAAACTCCGCCGCCTGCAAGGGGGCCTTGTGGCCTTCATGTGCCCCGGCTGCGATGAAATGCACCACGTCACGGTGGACGGGTCGCGCGGCTGGACATTGAACGGCGATGCAGATGCGCCAACCTTCAACCCGTCTGTTCTCGTGCAGGGCGTCCGACGCTTCACTGATGCAGAACATGCGCGAGTGATGGCGGGTGAGGAGGTCGAGCCAGAACCCCGCACCTGTCACAGTTTCGTCCGCGACGGGCAAATCCAGTTCCTGAACGACTGCACACATCAACTGGCGGGGCAAACGGTGCCGCTGCCTGATTTGGGAGAACCCCGTTGATCGACATCATCCAGAACATCGTCCAGCCGATCATCGTGGATCTGCTGCTGACGCTCATTCTCGCCATCATCGCATGGCTGATGCGGAAACTGCCGGAACGCTGGCGGCTGGATATCGAGGCCCGCCACCGCGAGGCGCTGCACAAGGCGCTTGATACCGGCATCGGCCTTGTTATTGACACGATGCAGAAGCATCCGACCATTGCCGCGCCTGACATGGCTATCGGCACGGTGCTGGATTACGTCGAACGGTCCGTGCCCGATGCGCTGCGCAGGCTGGCCCCGTCGCGGGCGCACCTTGAAGATATGGCGAGGGCGAAGTTGCAGCAGCAGGTGGATGCCATCATGGGCCGGGACCGGCTGGCAGAGGCGCTCAAGCGGGCTGGGGCGCCAGTATGACCCACACACGCACGGAACGCATGTGGGAAGGCATGAAGAAGGTTCACCTGCACGGCGAGGGGTGGGTAAACCATGCTTTCACCCTGCCGGACCTCGGGGATCCCCATGACCACCCATATTCCTGTTTCAGCCGGATCATTTGGGGCAGTTACCTTGAGGAAATCTATGGGCCGGAAGGGCTGATCGAGACGGTCCACCGCAAGACGGATGACGAGTTCGAGATCCCGTTCAACCGCATCCATCGCATCGTCCACATGCCCGAGGGCTTCTGCATCACGGCATACAAGCCGCTGACGGAGAAGGTGCAGGAGCCGGGGTTCTTCCAGTGGCGCGACGGGGCCATGTGGCAACGCCGCTGGAATGAAGCAGACTGGACCCTGGCATGACCCCCGCCGTTATCGCCTGGGCTTACTATGCGGCATGGCTTCGGGCCTGCGCGGCCTGGGGATGCGGGCCGGGGTGGCTGCGTTAGAGGCCAGCAAGGGCAGGCTGGTTCGATGCTTTTGCTTGATTATTGCGCAATTATGATTATGATGAAAAAGTGACCCCGCGATGCGTCAACATCCGGGGTCTTGACCGAAGCATTGGAGTGCTGTCGATGACTGATAAAGTATCCCTTCGTCAGATTGCGCGCAAGTATAACAAGGCCGAAATCCGGCGCTTGGCCCAGCAGCGCATGGGCCAAAAAAACATCACCAAGGCCAAAGCGACAGAGTTAGGGTTGCCATGGCCCTTGCCACGCGGCTGGCAGGCCGTTGCTGCTGGTCTGGTTCCGCTGTCTGCGTTGCCCGACTTCAAGCAGGCTAACCGCGAAAAGTATGCCAAGCAGGCAAGCAAGGCACGGAAAGACCCCAAGCCGAAAGCCAAGACTGCGGCAAAGGATGGCTTCTATTCATCATGGGAATGGAAGCAGGCCCGTTATGAGGCCCTGGCGCGGTTCTCGCACCGCTGCCAGTGCTGCGGCTGGCAGCCGGGCGACACGGCCCACGGCTATCTGGTGGTGGACCATATCAAGCCCCGGCGTACGTTTCCAGACTTAGCCCTAGAACAGACCAACCTCCAAGTTCTCTGCAATGACTGCAACATGGGCAAGGGGCATATCTATCACGACGATTTCCGCCGGATGGACGATGCATTCAAAACCATGCTCATGCAGTAGCGGGGGCCGGTTATTGTCTAACGGCATCTCCTTAACATGATCGCCGCTACGTGTCAGCGTTCTGGCGTTTAGTTGACACGTTGCCCGCGCTATGGGTTTCATATGCGGGCAACCGACCGTTTAAGAACGTCTGCTCGAGAGCGAGACGAGCAACGTCCTCAAGTCGGCAGACGTCGCAATATCCACGTTGCGCCGGGTATAGCAGCCCGAGCGGCGGCAGGGTGAGTATCATCATTCAACCTCTAAGATCCCTCTCTGCGCGGCGGCTCAGCGGCACTTCTTCCCGCATCTTCCGCAGCGCATATCGAAAAGAGGGGCGTGTTCGTCCCAACCGCCTAATCCCCATTTGTGCCCGAGTATCCAGCAAATAAGCATTTCAGTTTCTCCAAAGCCGCTTTCAAACGGCCGTTTCATCGTGCGGCATGGAAATGTCTGCGTCGTCGTCCATGCCAATCAGCGTCCCTTCCAGGTGGTGCATGATGTGGCGTAGGTTCCTGGCTTCGGGCGTCTCTTCCTCGCTGTCGTGATGCTGTTCTAGGTGGGCGGCAAGGTCGTTGATGGAGTGAATGATCGCCTCTCGCGCATAAACCCGCAGCGTATCCTTCTGCGGTTGCTGATGGCCGTGGATCCACTTGCGGAATGTTTCAACGCCATCAGCCGGAAGCAGATAGATGTTGTCCGGGTCTTTTTCGAGCCACTGGATCAGGTTACCCACCTTCCGTATGAAGTCTTCCTTGCGCGCCGCCCGCAGCGCGTCATGTTCGGCGGTCAGGGCGTCGAATAGATCAGCGCGGACATATTCCTGCCGTTCATAGCCTCGGCCTGCGGTCGTATAGATGCGCTGCTCCGGTCCACCTAGATCATCGTGTAGCCCGGTGTCGCGGATGCGCAGGCGGTCGGGCCAGATGAGGGCTTCCGTCATGTCATCGCCTCCTTGGCAGACGTTTTCAATCGCTCGTTTCCTGACGTGGGTGATTTTCAGCATCGACGTCTGGTTCCCGCAGTTTGTCATTGGTCCATTTCATCATCGCTACGCCGCACTCAAACGGCCACATGAACATACCGAAGAAGCCGCGTTTCAGATGCCAGGCGCCAGCCATCCCGCCGACATAGAGCATGAAGAAGAAGGTGTCAGTCATGCGGCGTGTCTCCTGTGGTGGGGGCGGGCGGCTTTGAACAAGCGCGAAACCAGAAACCGATTGCAACGATCAGGCAAGTTACCGCCGCCGCAATTCCATGCCATGTGTCCTGATTGGTGCCTTGTCCGACCATCAGCCATACACCTGCTGCAACCATGTTCGAGGCATAGCGGTCCATCAGCAT
The DNA here is from genome assembly GCA_016869875.1 of Alphaproteobacteria bacterium. Lineage (GTDB taxonomy): Bacteria > Pseudomonadota > Alphaproteobacteria > Rhodobacterales > Rhodobacteraceae > Paracoccus. The sequence continues at coordinate 14,392 of VGDE01000009.1, read as the reverse complement.
CCCTCCATCGGTTTGACCGGCCAGTCTGCGGGGCGGTAGCCGTCGAGATAAGCGCGGAGCAGCAGCTTCATATGCGGCGACGGTGATTTCACCCCGCGTTCCCATTCGCTGACCGTGGACTGCCCGCGTTTCCCGAGGTGCAACACAGTGGCAAGTTGGCCCTGCGTAAGGGCCAGCGACTTGCGGGCAGCGCGGATTTCAGCGGGGGTCATAGTCTCCCTACGCTCCGCATGTAGTCCTCGCCCTTTTTCTTGATGCGGGCAAAAACGACCCCGGCAACGTAATCGTAGCTTTCGCCTGCGCTCATATCCTCTGCGCCTTCGGTCCAGACGACATGGCTATGCCCATGCTTGATCTTGGTCCCTTCACCAAGAATGGCGGTCAGTGCGGCGGCATCTTCGGCATATTTGCAGGCCGCTACGTATTCCCCCGATGGGTTGAAAATCTTGAACTGCGGTGATCCAGCCATTTTAGCTTCCTCCGTTTGGGTTTCTCGTTTGCATGTCTTATATATACGCCTAGCGTTGCATGGATGCAAGAGGAAAAACACGCCTAGCGCATAAATAATTCACGCTCCCGGTTTGACATATCCCACGCAACCCATTGACCCACCGGGGGCGGTCAATTCAGCACCAAGCGCGGCGGACGGCGCAGCTTCCCGCCTGTCTCGGCCTCAAACGCTTCGATCTGTTCCGGCTTGAGCCGGATTGACGCCAGCACCTGAGACCCCTTGTAGTTCGCATTAATGGCGTAAACGTCACCGATCTGGACGTTGTTGCTCAGGCAGAACATCATGAAGCGGGCCATGCTGGCTTTGGTCAGTGTGAGGCCCTGCTCACAATGCCGCCATACCCTGCCATAGTGGTCGGCTTCGCTGCCCGGTTCGGGGCAGGTGCATTCGTCCGTTTCCTTATAGCACTCGACACAGGTTCGCATCATCGGACCTCCACTGGTTTGACATTCTGGGTGCAAGCCCTTGACCCACCGGGGGCGGTTTGACGCCCTGCCTTCCGCACGCCATTGACAGCGCGGGCGACAGCGGCTTCTGTTGGCTTGGGTGCTGGCATCTCACTTCCCCCTTTCTGCTGCGCGGGCGGGCATCAGATCGCGCGCGATTGCATAGCCGATAATGTCGTCATCGCTGCCGTCGTGCGACCAGTCCAGCCGCCAAGCAGGGGCGCAGGCGATCCGAACACCCTTTGCAGGATCAATCGGGCCGCGATATGATGGATAGACCGGGACCATAGGCCCGACGGGGCATTCCCCGCCGTCATGTGGGATGATGGTGTGAAGCGGCATCACCGGTCCTCCTTGCTGGCACGGGCCCGGATAGCGGCGGCGATTTCTTCGCAGGACAGGCCCCACATCTTCGGGTCGTCCACGATGTTCGCCGCCTCCTTGAACGCCTCGGCCCTCGCCTCCCGCACCCGCTCTGCGATCAGGGCGTCAAGAGCGGTGGTGTCGGGCAACGGCAAGGCCTTGATCTCTCGGGCAGCAGCGGCCAGGGCAGCGTTGGTGCAGGCATCAGGCCATCCGCGAGCAGCCGGGGTGATCCGTGCAAGCGCATCCTCCCGCATCCGCATCACGGCTGCCGCTGTCTTTGCGGAGGCGAGGTCCCGTTCAGCAGATAGGGCAGTAATTAGCCGTAGGGCTTCGGTGCGGACTTCCCTGCCTGCCTTGCTTTCTGCGACCAGCCAGTAGATGCGCTCGATATTCTCCCGCGACGTGTCGATCCGCTCGGGCGCTTGCGTGTCGGGGGCGGGATGGGCGTCGAGTTGCGCGCCGAACTCATCCACGACTACCTTTGCGATCCGCAGGGCGTTGCGCGATGGCCCGCCCATATAGACGGTTGGGTGGTCGATGATTTGAGCAATGCCGGTGATAAGCTGATCGCGTTCGCTTAGCATCTCTGTCACTCCCCCGTCTCCTTCTGACTGTCGGTGAAGGCGGCATGGATCGCGGCAGCAAAGGTCGCCACGTCAGCGTCAATCGTCTTGTCGTCCCATTCTCCTGCCGATTGCTCTTGAATGAGCGGGCGCAGAAATTCGGTTGAGGTCAGCCGGTCGCGCATCCGCGCCAGTTCCGCTTGCAGCCGCTCGTTCTCTGCCTGTAGCGCGGCGATGGCGTCTGCGGCATCCCAGCCATCATGGCCCAACGGTTCGTATTCATCGGCCCTGCGCAACCGCCGTTCAAGTTCCGCCGTATTCGTGGCATTGGCAGGGGTGGAGAGTTGCGCTAGCAGGCTTTCCAGATCGTCACGGTAGGCGGTATCCCTCGGCCACTGGCTTATCTCGTCGGATGCCCATTGCCGGATTTCCTCTGCCATCCTGGCGCTGACGTGCAGGGCGATGATGCCGGTCATTGGTGGTGCCTCCATGGCGCGGTATCAAGGATCGGGTTTAGGGTGCGCCCATATTCGTCATCTGGCCGACCAACGAATGCTTCCACTGACAAAACAGCTTCCATGTCAGGGGCAATATCGCGCCAGTCCGATCCACTGACCGATGCCGGATCGTTGCGAACGGACACGCACCGGAACAAGTCTTCGGCGGAACTGCGCAGCGCAGGCAGGCACACTTCGCGCAAGCATTTTTCCATAGCCCCTACAGACTGTGGACCGCCTTCATGGCGCAGGAAATCCAGTTCAATCAGCATTTCGTTCATGTCGATGACGGTTTGAATGTGATCGCGTATTTTCTCGGCCTCGTCCTTGCTCCAAAGCGAGGCGTCACCAGCGTCTGTCACCATGTCGGCGTGATCCTGGCGCTGCTTTTCGAGCCATTCGAGAAGCCGTTTCGTACGGCGATCCAGATTGTCAGTCATGGTCATTTCTCCCACAGATAAGGCCGTCCAGCCTCGCCGCCGTGCATGTCCACCATGACGCGCATGTCGTGCAGAAGGTTGGCGTTGAACAGCAGATGCTTCTTCGTTATGCGACCGCACCGTGTCGGCCCCGCCATGGACCGGATCAGGCGGATGACATGCTCCATCTCGTCGGCATTGCGATGGATCAGCCCCCGGATCTCGTCATGCGTCATGCGAGGATTGCCGCGCTCGAAGAACTTCGGATCAGGATATCGGGCCATGGCTTCAAAGCCGGTGATCGGCCCATTGATGCCGAGGAAGGTGCGGTATCGGGTCGCGGTCATGCCGATCCCTCCCCGGTAGGCTGGGACAGGGCGGGAAGCGGCATCCAAAAGTCAGGCTCCCAAACGCCATGATGCCCTTTCCAGGAGCCAGTCTTGCCGTTCTTGTGATATTGGTAACTGACGATCTGGTGGATGATGCCCCAATCTCGACGGATCGCGCCCAAGATGTGCGGGCCGCTGCCATAGCTGGATGGCGTCCCTTTCGGCGCCGTGTCCATCGTCTGCCATCCCGCCTCACGGGTGCGGAGAGCGGACAGTTCGGCGCGCAGGGCAAGCACCTCGGCGGCAAGGTCGGGGGCGGCGGCGATTAGCCTTCCGTTCGGCAAACTCTGTTTGGGGTCCATCCACTTCGGGATCGGGAACGATGTCTTGGCAATCGTCTTGGCCCAACCGCCTTTAACGAAGTCGTCATCGCCGCCGTGATGGGTGCAAACGGCGGTCAGGTCGGCTCCGAGCCGCCACGGCCCTGGCGTTGCGCTGTCCATCAGCCGCCGCAGTTCCTCGTCGCTGATCCGGGGGCGGTCAGTCATGGCCGGACCTCCGGGGCGGGTTGCGTCACGGCTTGGACGCCGCTCATTACGCGCCCATCTGCAATGACCATTGATGGCGCCCATCCCGGTCCCATTACAAATCGCTCTGCTTGGTCACGGCCCCACCCAGAAACGCCCGGAGTTCCACCCCATAGTTCCTGCCAGCTTGGTTCAAGGCATCGTTTCTGATCCCAGAAATCGCCATGGTCTGCGAGGTATTGGATCAGTTCTTCTTGCGTTTCGAAGGCTGGAGAAACTGGGGTGCCTTCGCTGACCGTTTCCCATACCTGAAACCAGATAGCTTCTTCGTCTGACCAAGGCCGATAATATTCCGGAGATGGGGCAGTGTTCTCACTCGCCCAATCGCACACATTAGCGTAACAATCCCGCTCGAATTTATCCATTCCACCGGATCGGATACGGTCAAAATCGCTTAGCCAGTCTGCGCAAGCCTCTTGGTAGGTTCTGTCATACATCGGCTGATAGTGTGTGCGACCATAGCGATCTTCTTTGAAAGGGTGGTCCCAGTTTGCGGGAACCTTCCTGATTTCGCGTCCCATGTCAGTCGGCTCCTATGCCGGGTTGTGTGGAAAAGGGGCGGCAGCACAGCGATATGCCGCCGCCCAGGTGCCCGCGCTGTTTGGGAGGCTCCGCCGACGTGACAAGGCGGGCGCGGGGGTCGGGGTGTGTCATCGCGGAACAGCCGGTCCATGCAGCGGCTTTTTCCACTTGCTGGCTTTTGATCCAGCCATGACGCTTTTAGGCTTCCAGATCCCGAGGTGCTTCTTGCGCACTCGGTCGTCCTTGGCGCGCTGCGCTACGTCCTCGGCGGTCTTGGCCCGGTGGGCTTCGCGAATTGCAGGGGCAAGGTTGCTTTCCCGGTGTTCGCCGCCGTTGCAAAGGGCAATGATGTGGTCGCAGTCCCATTTGTCGCCTGCGCGGATCTTCCGGCCTGTCAGGTGGCAAATGCCGCCATGGGCCTCGAAGATGCGCAGCCGGACGCGGGGCGGGATAGCGGCATCGTCAGTCTTGCCGATCCATTCGTCAACAGCCCGGCTCATGCGAATTCTTCCTCGTATTTCAGAGCCTCTGGATCAGTCAGCCGCACCCCCTGCGGCGCGTATCGCTGATGAACCGCGTCCAGGTAGGCCGTCATCTGCTTGACGCTCATCAGGGACGTGACCGGCACTTGCAGGCGCTTGACGATCTCGCGCTGCCCCTCGTAGTCGAACCGTCCGATGCTGCGCTGCCAGCTGTCCCGGAAACCGTCGCTGTCACCGGACAGGATCGGCACCCCATGCGTGACCTTGCAGTCGGCGCGGACGGTTTCCACGTCCATGTCGCCAAGCTGGCGGCTGATGTCCTGATACCAGCGGAAGGACAGCCTCTGTTGGCGTCCTGACAGGCTGGCCCCTTGTGCCCATGAGACAGTGAGAGGCAACTTGCGTTCAGACAGCCGCTTGGCAAGGGCGTCGATATGGGAAGGGTCGCGAAGGATAAGGGTCGCCATCACCGCCCCCTCTCGACATGCTCACGGGCCAACCAGTCGGCCACAGCTTCCGCCGCATCCTCAAGCTGCTGCCTGGTAGCCCGCGCATCCGTCAGGGCATGTGCGCAGAAGTCGATGAACAGCGTCCGAGGGGCCGTGGGGTCGCGCTCTAACTGTTCAAGGACGACAGCACGGATGCGGTCGTCGGTGAGTGCCGGGGCGGTCATGCTGCCACCTGCGGCTTGTTGCGGGCCTTCGCTGCCTTGGCGGCGTCGATGACGCGCGCATCGGCTTTCAGATCAGCCGGAAGGTCGCGCCAGATGGCATTCGCCGCATCGAGCGTGTCAGCCTTGGCGAAGCAGTCCACGGCTTCCTGCACGGCGCTGTCGTCAACGTTGACGCCAACATTCTCTCGGCTCTTGTCATACAGAGCCAAGCCGAACGGATTGCCGAAACTGCGCAGGCCCCTTTTCAGGCTGTCGGTTACAGCCTCCTTGATCGCGCTTTCGTGGGCCAAACCGAGATCCACGTCATAGCCATGACCGGCGCCCACATCCTCGCGTGTTACGCCGTCCACTGTCACTCGGACGGTAGCGACATAGGTCACACCCCAGCCGTCTTTTTCGTTCGGCGCCTTGCCGATCTTGCGGGCGCGTTCCATTACAACTTTGCAGTCCACCAGCGTGTAGGACCAGCCGTCGAAGCCGAAGATGCGATTGGCTTCGGCCATGACATGCCAACCCTCAAGATAGTCGCCCTTCGGCCCGAATTGCTTCGCGGGTTTGACGTGTGCCGGTTCCAGCTTCTTCGCCAGTTCGCTCGATGCTTTCTGCCAGTCCATCACGCGGCCTCCTTCTGATAGCCCGGCCCGAACCCTGCGGGCGGGGGTGTCCAATCACATGCGGGGATGCCGTCAGCCAGTTGGAGCAGCTTCCACGCGGCGGCGATGCGCCATTCCCGGTCAGGATCGCCGGGGGCGTAGCGGGATGCCTCGGTCAGCATCAGGCGGAGGTTGTCCCAGGTGGACATGGTGGGGGTGCCGCGCATTAGGCCCCGCCCTTCCGAGCCGCCTCAAGCGCGCGCAGCCGTGCCAGTTCAGCATCAAGACGGCGGCTTTTCTCAACGCGGATCGCGGCAATGCTTTCCTGTGCTTCATCGCGCAGTTTGACGAGCCGATCGAACTCACGATCCAGGTGTTCGTCCGAGTGGTTTTCCAGGTCGTTGCTCATGTCATCGGATCCTTTCGGTGTTGTGTTGGGTTGACGCTGGCCCGGGCTGATGAGGAGGGGAGCCCGGGCCAGCAGACCGCGCGGGAGGAGGGCGCGCGGATGGCTATGGCTTGATGCCGGTCCCGCCGCAGCGGTGGCATGGGGGATGGGTGGGGTCGCCGTATTCGTGCACGTCCGTCAGGTGGCCGAAGCCTCGGCAGGTGTGGCAGATCGTGTCGGCTGCGGTTGCGCCTTCGGGTATGCGCCAGCGCGAGGCGGGCGGGTTGTAGTTGCGCCAGTAGTCGTGCAGTCGCTCAATCTCCGCGAAGATTTCCGCCATGACGGCTGCTTCATCCGTCGCGGGGGCGGCGTCCTTCATTGCCGCCACCGCTTGCGATGCTGGCAGCAGATCCAGTCGTCACGGTCGGCCCTGTCCATGAACAGCGCGATCTGCTGGATACAGGCACAAATATGCCGCTGGCCGGTGTCACGGTGGACGAAAACGATAGCGCGCATGGTCAGTCCTCCTCGGGGATCATGTGACGGGCGGAGTGCGTAATGGTGCTGGTGACGGCGCGGTCCCACTCGGCGGCTGCTTGCATCGCCTCATACAGGGTGCGACGGACCAGCCATGGGCCGCAGCGCCGACGGACGCGATAGCCGTGGGTGCCCTGTTCGATCACCCACACGTTGCGGGTCCATTGGCCTGTATCGCGCTCATAGGACCATTGGCGGCGCAGAGTGCGGTAGGACAGCCAATCGGTGATGAGGCGGATCATGCGTCCTCCTCCCGGATCAGCCGGACCGGGCGGGTGCGGATCGCGGCCAATTGCGCCGGGTCCAGCAGCGAGGCCGTGGCGTCGATCTGCCGTTCCATCGCCATGAGCAGCTGCTTGGCCCACTGAACCTCGGCGCCGTCCATCAGGTCGTCGTCGTGCTGCATGGCCTTGAGGTAGTTGCGCAGCGGGTCGTAGGCTTCGTCGGCATAGGTGGCGACAACTGCGGAGGTCATGTCACCGGCCCTCCGCAACAGCCGCGCCGCATTCCGCAGCACTCAGCCCCGCACAAGCGGCAGGACGGGCATAGGCGCGATCCGTAGCGGACCAGACCGAAGCCAGAGCAAGCAGGGCGATCAGGACGCCGACCCACAGATCTATCATCGCGATGGCGATGCGGCGCTGACGGTCTAAGCCGTGGCGGTCGGTGTGCCAGTCGTGCAGTTCTTCGGGGGTCGGGCGGGTCATTCTGCGGCCTCCATCTGCACGGGCGCCAGCATCAGCCGAAGCTGACGTTCTTGGGCATCCCACGCGGCATCCCACGCGGCATCCCTCGCGGCAGCCCACGCGGCATCCCTCGCGGCATCCCACCCGGCATCCCTCGCGGCAGCCCTCGCGGCAGCCCACGCGGCAGCCCACGCGGCATCCCTCGCGGCATCCATCGCGGCAGCCCTCGCGGCAGCCCTTTCCTCATCGGAAGCTTCATCGCTCCGTAGCATGGCGATCTGGTTGCGGACGCGATGGTCATCAGGTCGCTCGGCCTCAAAATGATGCACGACCTGTTCCGCGCACCATGCCTGAAAATGCCGGGCCAAGCGATCATCCGGCATGGCGTAGGACAGCACCCAAAGTGCGTCGTCCAGGCCATTGCTGTCCAAGACGGTCAGCAGGTCCAGCGGCTCGTCATCGGCGCGGGTCTTGCCGAGAGTGGACAGCAACTTGGTCCAGCCATCGGTGCAGGGGTTAGCCGCACGGATGGCGTTGAGCGTCGTCGTGGATGCGTAGCTCATTCCAGCCCCCTCTTGCTGGCCGCGTCCACCACATGGGCAGGCGGGATTTCGTGATAAGCTGCACAGGGCAGGGTGATTGCGGGGGAACAGAGATCGCGGGACAGGCGGTCGGCTGCGTAGATGCTTTCGATCAGCCAGGACGCGACGATCTCGTTTGGGACGCCGTGAAAGCCGGGGGCGCTCATTCCAGCCACCAAATCTTCACCATCATCACAAGCAGCCCGGTGAGAATGAAGGCGATGACTCCGGCAAATGCGTATTCCACTTCGGTATGAGGCACCAGCGTCACAGCACCATTGCAGATGTTTGTAATGATAGCGTCGGTGAGGCCGGTCTTCTTGACGATGCACTCAGCGAGGTTGGCATCTACGTCGATCATTTCGCCACCTGCGCGATCCGGGCGGACATGCGTTCAGCCCACGACACGATCCGGGCAGCCATGCGATAGGGATGCTCCGTCTGTGCCACGCAGTAGGTGGCGAGGCGCAGCGTTTCCTTGCGGTCGGACAGAAGCGTGTCCATGCCAGCGGGGAACAGGATCGGCGCAAGGGCCGGGCGGGGGAGAGGGCGAGTGAGGAAGTGGATGGTCATTTGACACCCCCGCATGCGGCAACCCGCGCTTCCAAGCCGATGATCTTGCCCTTGCTGGTCGCGATGTGACCGGCAACATCACCGCCAGTCAGGGACGATACCGGGATACCTACGAGGAAAACGCCGATGGCGTCACCGGCAACAGCGCCCTTCTGCTTGCTTTCAAGATCGGCGAGGGTCTGGCGTTCCGACGCCAGATCCGCAGATGCGGCGCGGCAGTCGTGGGATGCATACGCGTTGCCCATGGACACGGGCGCGATGCTGGCGGGGTTCTGCGCGCAAGCTGCAAGCGAAAGGGCGGCTGCGGCGATGATCGGGAATTTCATGGTGTGGTCCTCCTTTGTTGCTCGACCCCAGAGCGGCTGCACCTGTTGGCGGTCTGCCGGGCGGTGCGTGGTCGTGGGGTATAGGGCGATATTGCGCCGATAGAAAATGTTTGGCAACATAAAAAATGCCCTTGCGGAAAAAATAATTCTGCGCCATTATCAGTTCATGGAAAAGCTGATCGCATATCTGGAAAAACCCCGTTGGCGCAGAAAAGAGAAGGACTTTGCCGCGAAGGTCGGAATTTCCCAATCGCGCCTGTCGAAACTCAAGGCTGGCGCAGAGCCTAGCATCCTTGAGGCAAGCAAGATAGCATCCGCAACAGGCGGGCGCGTTCCCATGTCCGCGTGGGTCAAGGACACCGTAAAATGAGCGTGGTCGCATCGCCTTACATAGATGCAGGCATCGTCTGGTTTGCCGGGCTTGGCTTCCGTCCCGCCGTCTGGACGCCCCCGCACCGCGCCGATGGCGTGGACCCGGCCCGTCTGGTCCCTGCGCCTGACGCCGATCTGCCCTTCCTCGCAAAGTATGACGCGCTTGAGGCGTTCATCCCCGCCTCCGGCTATGCCTGGGGCACCTGGATCCCCGCCCCGCAGCCTGCCACCCCGTCCGCTGCATCGCTGGCTGGCGTGGTGCCTGGCACTCCGGTCCATGGCACCCCCTGGTTCCCCGCTGCACCGCTGATCCCCGGCGAACCCGATCCGTGGTTCCCGTGCTGTGTCGAGACGCCGACCTATCCCGCGCCGCTGCCTGAGCCTGCGCCCGTTCCCGTCCCGGCATCCGCTGGCCTGCTGATCGCGGCCATTGCTGCCCTTTTCATCATTCGGAGGAAGTCATGACAGCGCATCCGCGTCTTGCGGAATACCGCGCGTTCATCGCGTCTCGTGCTATCGCAAGCACGAAAGCTGGCTTTGATCACCAGCCCATAAACAGCCATGCCAAGAAGCATCAGGCATCGGTTCTGGAATTTGCGCTGGCGAAGGGAAAGGCTGCGGCCTTCCTTGATACCGGCTTGGGCAAGTCGTTCATTGAACTGGAATTTGCCCGGCAGTGCGCCGAAGAAACCGCCAAGCCGTCCTTGATCCTTACACCCCTCGCAGTAGCCGGTCAGATGGTCCGCGAGGGGCATAAGTTCAACATCGATGCTCGCCAGATCAGAGAACAGTCGGAAGTCGGCGATGGCGTGATGGTAGCAAACTACGAGCGCCTTGCCAAGCTGGACCCGGAAGCCTTCGGCGCGGTCGTTCTGGACGAAAGCAGCATCCTGAAATCGTTCGCGGGCAAGACGCGCGCGGTCCTTCAAGATGCGTTTGAAGCCACCCCCTACAAGCTGGCCGCTACCGCCACGCCTTCGCCTAACGATCACACCGAACTGGGCAATCATGCCGAGTTCCTGGGCGTCATGCGCCAACAGGAAATGCTGTCCAAGTGGTTCATCAACGACACCGCCACGGCATCGCAGGAATGGCGCCTCAAGGGCCATGCTGTTGAAGCCTTCTGGCAGTGGGTGGCATCTTGGGCGCGCTGCGCCACGCTGCCGTCTGACCTGGGCGGCGATGACACGGGATACATCCTGCCCGAGATAGACCGGCGCATTCATGAGGTCGCGGCAGACCGCCAGGAGAACGTGGCGCAGGGCATGCTGTTCCGCATCCCTGAACTGTCCGCCACCAGCTTCCACAACGAGAAGCGCCTGACCTTGCGGGAACGCTGCGAACGGGCTGCCGAACTGGCGACCCATGACAAGCCCGTCACGGTCTGGTGCGAGACGAACGACGAAAGCGACCTGCTGGCGAAGATGGTGCCGGGCGCGGTTGAGGTCCACGGGTCGTTGGATGCCGACGAAAAGGAACGCCGCCTGCTGTCGTTCGTGAAAGGCGAGACGCGGGCGCTGGTCACAAAGCCGAAGTTGGCGGGGTTCGGATTGAACTTCCAGCACTGCGCCCATGCGGTCTTTGCCAGCATCAGCTTCTCCTACGAGCAGCACTACCAGGCCGTGCGCCGGTCGCATCGTTTCGGCCAGTCCGAGGTCGTCCGCAATGACGTGGTGATCGCAGACACCGAAGCCGCGATCTGGCGGGTGATCACCGAGAAGTCGGCCAAGCACGACGAAATGAAGCGCCGCATGGCCGCAGCCATGAAGCAGGCACAAACCGAAGGCTCTCGCCGCGTGGTCTATGACCGCCCGCTTGATCTAGCCTTCCCTCATTGGATCAGGGGCAACGCATGAAACAGCCGAAGTATCAAGGCGCCGGGTGGGCAGTTCACAATGTGGACTGTATCGAAGGCATGTATGTCATGCCCGGCCAGAGCATTGACTGCGCCATCTTCTCGCCCCCCTTCGGCGACCTGTTCGTCTATTCGGACAGCGAACGCGACCTTGGCAATGCGGGCGAAGGTCATGCCTTCGTCAAGCAATACCAGTTCTTCGCCGAGGCCCTGACCCGCGTGATGAAGCCGGGCCGCATCGTCTGCGTCCATTGCACCGACCTGCCGACCCGCAAGGGCAAGCACGGCTATATCGGCCTGCAAGACTTCTCTGGCGATCTGATCAAGGCCCATACCGATGCCGGGCTGATCTACCACGGCCGCACGACGATATGGAAAGACCCGGTTGTCGAGATGCAGCGCACGAAAGCTTTGGGCCTTCTCTACAAGCAGATCCGCAAGGACAGCAGCATGAACCGCGTCGGGATGCCCGACTATATGTTGTTCTTCCGCGCGCCGGGCGACAACCCGGATCGGATCGAACACGCCGCACCGGGCGACACCGCCGCCGCGCTGCCGATTGCCCGCAAGTGGCTGGCAGAGATGCACCGGCACGGCCTGGCATCCGCCACGCCATCGGATGCCGTCCTGGCGGAAATGCTCAAGCACGTCGAGTTCGACGTTTACGAATGGCAGCGCCTCGCCTCGCCCGTCTGGATGAACATCCAGCAGGGCAACGTCCTGAACCGCATGAAGGCCGCAGGCGACGAGCGCCATGTCTGCCCATTGCAGCTGGACGTGATCGAGAACTGCCTGCGCCTCTACAGCAAGCCCGGCGATGTGGTCATGGACCCGTTCAACGGCATCGGCAGCACCGGCTATCAAGCGGTCAAGATGGGGCGTCGTTATCTCGGTTTTGAACTCAAGCCAGAATACTACGACGCAACCGGGGAGAACCTGAAAGAAGCCGAGCGCATCTGCGGCGATTTGTTCGGGGCTGCGGCATGACATGCGCTGCCACCATCCTGACTGCAACGGCATCGGCTCTTTCGGCTTCGTCGCCCCTCCCGGCCATGAGCGAACCAAGCCCCTGCGCGCCTGCCGGGAACATCGAGACTGGGCCGAGCAGCGATGGCAGGACCGCTATCATCGCCAGCCGCTGCAAGCGCATGACCTTCCGCAGCAACGAGGTTCGGAAGCGGTATCTGGCGATACACAACCTGTTCGCCAGCAAGACCTGTTCGGGTGACACATGATCGTCACCCAGATCATCCTTCCCTGGCCCCCTGTTGCCATGTCGCCCAATGCCACCCGGCAGGGCAACTGGCGCGGCAAGACCGAGGCAGCGAAGCGTTACAAGGCCGACTGCTGGGCCATCTGCAAGGCCGCTGGCGTCCGCGCCATCGACGCGCAGTCCGTCGAGGCCACCATCATCTTCTGCCCGCCTTCCCGCCGCGCCTTCGATTTGGACAACGCCCTGGCCCGCATCAAGCAGGGCATTGACGCCATCGCAGAGGCCATCGGCGTCGATGACAGCAAGTGGCGCAGCATCACCTTAGAGCGCGGCCAAGTCTGCAAGGATGGCGGCATCATCGTGCATATCCATGAGGTTTCAGCATGAGCATCAAGATCATGTCTGCGGTCTTTGAAAGCGAGACCCTTGGCCCGACCGAGCGGCTTATCATGCTTGCCCTGGCCGACCACGCCGATGATGCCGGGCGCTGCTACCCCTCCATATCGCGCCTGTGCCAGCGGACAGGATTGGGCGAGCGGGCTGTTCAGAACAACCTGAAAGCACTCGTCGCGAAGGGTCACGTCACCATCGTTCCGAACGCGGGGCAGGGGCTGGCGAACCTGTATTTCGTCAGTGCAACCCCCGCATCAGATGCACCCCCGCACGAGATGCACCCCCGCACCAAATGCGCCGATACCCCCGCACCTCGTTCCAAAACCCCCGCACGAGATGCACCCAAACCATCAAGAAACACCATTGAACCGTCAAAGGAGGTTAGCGCGCGTGCGGAACTCCTGACTGTTCTCAGCCCCGAAGTCGCTGACGCCTACATCGAACACCGCCGCATCAAGCGGGCCAAACTCTCGGCCCATGCGGCTCAACTCATCGCCAAGAAACTCATCAACCATCCGAACCCTGACGCCGTGGTCGAGCAATCCATTGCTCAGGGCTGGACCGGGGTTTTCCCGGAAAGCGTAGGAGGACCAAATGCAGCAGCACGTCCCGTCAATTCGTCTCGCGGCCAGCAGCCCCAAGGCGGTCAACAATTCACTGGCCTCGCTGGCGCAGCAATGCGGCGTAGAGCTGCGCGTCAGCAGGGATATGGAAGCGAAGTATGACAAGCACGGCGCCTTTCTCGGCTATGAGCCGAACGGCAAGACGCTGGCTGTCGTGAACGGCACCCCCGAAGCCATCGAAGCTATGCAGGCCCGCATGGAGGGTGCCTTCGCCGCGCCGTCCGACGATCAGGTGGAACTATGGCTTGCGGAACTGGATCAGATTGCCCCGCGCCGCGCTTCCTCGACGGCTGATGACGATCTGCGCATGAACGCCTACTTGTCGCGGCTCGTGGCCTATCCGGCTGACGTGGTGCGCGAGGCTCTCTTGCAGCATCGCTGGCGCTTCTTCCCGTCGTGGGCTGAACTGGCAGATGTTTGCGACGAACTGGTAGCACACCGCCGCGCCGTCCGCGCGGAACTGGATCGCGCGGCCAGCCGGATCAGGGAACGCGAACTGCGCGCCAGAGCCTTGCCGGATCAGTCCACCTATCACCGCACGGCTGATGAGGAACGCGAGGCCCGTCGTCGCGCCGTCGCTTCGGTTGCTGACATCCTCGCAGGCATGAAGGCCAAGGTTGAGGAACAGGAAGCAGCCGACAAGGAGCGCGCTGAAACTGCCGCCGCCAGCTACCAACGCTTCCGCCAGCCCCCGGAGGCTGCGGAATGACCGACCAATCCCACAGCTTCCTGACCGATGCCGACCGCGCGGCCATTGCCAACATCGGCAACCGCGCGACCGTCCGCGAGATCGCCCGCCAGGTCTGCGCAGAAACCGGCACCAGCTACGCCGCCGTCATGGGTAGCAACCGCGCCGC
>VGDE01000008.1 GCA_016869875.1 Alphaproteobacteria bacterium | reverse complement strand
CCCTGCGGCGTGTCGCCGTCGCAGGACCGACCTCCGCCATCCCGGTGCTGAGGTGTCCTCCTGTCACCGCTCCATTGTCGTGGAGGCCTGTCATTCAGACGTACGCCAACGTACCCAGAAGCTTTGCGGCGGTTTGAGCGTGAACCATCAGCATCTTGTGCAGTTAGCAACTCATCACCGACGAACGCGCAGGAGGGCATCAAATTGGACAAGCTAACAACGGCAATCGTGCACGAACTTCAAGCGCGGACCGCAATCTCTCCTACGCAGGCGCAGGACGCTCATGCAGTTCGCGCAGCTGTTGGTTGCTCCTCCGTGCATTTCGATGCAGCGTTGGTGAAGCTGACGGATCTGGAGGTGGTGGGCGCAGTCATGAGCGACCTGTATCTGAGGAGGGACAACCCCGACGTGCTCAGGATGCTCGGTTGAGCCGATATGGATCTGTCGCCGGAGTTATCACGCCACACGTGCCGAGTTTCCAAGAGCGCATGATCCACGTGTGAGGTCTGCAACGGGAGCGGCTTTGAAAAGAAGCCGCCCGTTCTGAACCGGAAAGAGCACAGCATAGCTCCCTATCCAAGCTAATCCGTACCTGGAATGGTAACTGCAAGACTGGAAGCCGCCCGGATGGCTCGTCCGTCACAATCCAACCTGCCCCAAACTGTCCGGCTGATCGTGCAGCACGCGCAGCCGCTGCCGGAGGTTAATGCGGATGATTTTGCGAAGGCTTTAGACCGGTGGGCAGACCGCCGTGTGCTGATGCTGGGCGAAGCCAGGCATGGCACCGCCCAATTCTATCAGGCCCGTGCCGCCATCACCCGCCGTATGATCGAAACTCAAGGCGCCACCATTGAGCCCGCCGCAACTTCTTGCGCAGAACGGCCCGTCCTGCGCCGTCGGCTCCATGTACCTGGAACACATTCTTCGCCAGATCGAGCCCGACCGTGACAATCTCCGACATGACCGCTCCCCTTTTGTGGATCCTCGCAGACCCACCTTGGCACATCAGATGCCGTCGGGGGGCGGTTACACCATCAATATCAATGCCGGTCTCCACGTTGGCGCGGACACTTGATATCGGAGGATCCGCCCTGCCTACACCCGACGAACTGGAAGCCCGTCTCTGGACGTCTCTGCGGTCCGACATGACCGTGATGCTGGGCCTTGTTAGCGGGGAACACGGCCACACCCGGCCCATGACCGCGCTGATCGAGGACGGCGACCACGGGCCGCTGTGGTTATTCACGGCCCAGGACAATGCCCTGGTGGAAAAGCTCGTGGGCGGGTCTCAGGACGCCGCGGCGCAATTCGTGCCCAAAGGTCATGATCTCTGGGCCTCGATCGAAGGCACACTGACCGAGCATACCGATCCGGCCATCGTGGATCGTTTGTGGGGCAGCCGTGTCGCCGCCTGGTACGAAGACGGCAAGGACGACCCGAAGCTGGACCTGCTGCGCTCCGACCCTCAGAAAGCCGAGATCTGGCTGGACGCGTCAAGCATTGTTGCGGGAGCCATGGTGGTTCTTGGGATCAGCGAATCCAAGGAGAGCTACAAGGACAACGTCGCCACAAGCTGTAGGCCGTTTCTGCCGGGTACTGGACCAAGGTCCGGTATCTGCTGGCCGGACAGTCGCTGCGAAGGACCGATATTTTGCACCGCCGTCCGGCTGCCCCACTCTTTGATCTGGCCGCAGTGTCAGGAGGGGTCGCACCAAGGAAACTTGATCCTCCAAGAAGGGACCCAGGCATCGGAATTCCACAAGCCGGCCGTTCCGTTGGGGCAACTCAACAGGCCTTCCTGATCCTCGCGCTTTTCCTTATCGGGCTCGCAGTCATTATGCCGGTCTGAACCCAGCGCGCTGCGCCCGCCTTGCTCTTGCAAGGGAGGAGAACGACATGTTCCGCCTTATCAAGTATTTCGCCATCTTCAAAATGATCCGCCGGCTCATACGGCGGCGCTGAGAAGGGGCTCTGCCTCCAACTTCTGATTGACCAGAAGGTCAACCCACAGGCGCTTTGGCCTTGCCGGCGGCAGATGAGCGTGCCGAGAACACACCGCCAGGGAACGCGCCGCTGCCGATTTTTGTTGCTTTCTGACAGTTCACACGGACAAGAAAGAAGACACAAATGGCACAGAACGCGACTGCTGATCTGGAACACGCCACTGCACCTACCGATGACGCCCCCACGGATCCCAAGAACGGCATCGAGGATCTGGCGGAGCGTGGTGCGTCCCTGGCAAGCGACGCTGCAGAGGCCACCCGCGCGTATGTTACTCCCTTCCATGAGGCGGGACAGGAGTATGCGGAGCGGCTGTACGAGGCCGGGCAGCAGAAA
Organism: Alphaproteobacteria bacterium; assembly: GCA_016869875.1. GTDB lineage: Bacteria > Pseudomonadota > Alphaproteobacteria > Rhodobacterales > Rhodobacteraceae > Paracoccus. Next base: position 39,314 of record VGDE01000008.1, on the reverse strand, counting down.
GCGCAGGAAGCGGCCTTTTATGCCGAACTGGGCTATGAAGAGACGCGGGATCTGGTTCGCGGTTACCCGATCCAGGCTTTGGGTATCGCCGCCGGTGTCGGCGTCCTCATTGGTCTGCTGCTCGCGCGGCGCTGAGGAGCGGGAATGGTGCGGACGGTTGTGCGGCGCCCCCGCGCCCTCTTGCGGCCAATCGAGACCATGACGCTCAGGCTATTCTTCAGCCGAAGCGGTTGTCATCCCGCGGCGAGGGCGGGATGGTCAGGACGCGCGGCAGCTGGCCACGGTGCCGCGCCATTACCTTTTGCACCGATGCGCATGCCCTCAGAAAGAGAAGGTCCCGATGAACGGATTTGCGGCTCAAAAGCTTCACCCCATATTTGACGTTACGGCTGTCTTTGCAGGCGGCAACGCCTTGGGAGCCTATCATCTGGGTGTGTGCGAAGGCATGACAGAGACTGGGCTGAAGCCGTCTTGGCTGGTCGGTGCATCGATCGGCGCTGTCACGGCTGCTCTTTACGCGGGAGGCCCGACAGGAGATCCGCTGCAGCCGTTGCGGACGTTCTGGGACCAGGCAGCGCAGCCAACGCTGCCGTGGCTCGACTTCATGCCACAGGGCATCCGGTCGCGCCTCAACAATGAGAACGCCTTGACGGGGCTCCTCTTCGGACGACCGGGGGTGTTCCGCCCACGCTATCCGGGTCCGTGGTCCCTTGTTCCCGGCGTGCCGTCCGACGTGGCTGTGCGCGACCTTCGCCCTCTCGCCCGCAGCCTGGAAAGCCTTGTCGACTTTGACCGGCTGAACGATGGCAAGTGTCGCGTGTCCATTCTGGCGCTGGACGTCGAGACGGGGGAGGAAGTCTGGTTTGACAACCGTGACCAGCCCATCCGTGTGGAGCACCTCCTTGCAAGCTGCGCACTTGCTCCCTTGTTCCCTCCGGTCGAGATCGAAGGACGGCTGCTCTGTGACGCGGGCCTCGGAAACAACCTGCCGTTCGACAGGGTTTTTCATGAGGCACCCGACCACAACATCCTGTGCATCGCTTCCGATCTCTTTCATCCCGACCACGGGCGGCCTGAAACGCTGGATCAAACAGTGGCCCGGGCACAGGATCTTGCCTTCGCCATACAGACCCGGCGCAGCGTGGCTGCGCTTGCGCGCGAGCGAGAGCTGGTCCGTCAGAGGAGCCCGGAAAGCCCGTCGTCTATTCTCGCGCATCTCGCGTATCAGGCGCCGGGGCATCAACGGGGTCTCAAGACGCTCGACTTTTCCAGCCGCTCGATCAAGGAAAGAGCCGCGAAGGGACGGTCCGATTTCGAGGCCATGCTCCCTCGTCTTCACGCGGCGCCGCAAAACAGGCCGCTGGCCTACCTCGGGCCGGACAACACGGAGACAAACGCCGCATGAGCCCTGTCCCTCTGACGCCATGCCCTCCCTTGATCCGGTGCAGCAGGCGGTTCTTGATCGGTGGGGAATGACGCTTCCCACCAGTTTCTCCGACGATCCGGCCGGGGCGCTCGCTGCGTCGCGCCTGTAACGCTTCATCGGCGTGATCTATCGGGCAGATGGCCACCACGTGGGACATGCCGATGGGCGGGTCGCACGTCCTGTCACCCGTCATCCAGCGTCACCCTCCAAGGCAGAGGCCACGATATAGTCCCGCGTCTCCGTGCGAGCAGGTAGTTGTAGAAAGACGGAAAAACTCGCCAAACGACATTTAAATCTCGCCTTGGAAGGCAAAAAAAGACGTCAAACGCGCTGTGTTTCAGATTTAGGGCTACGCGACAGCGAGCCAGAAAGCTTGCACATCATGCCCCCGGCGAGTCCGGATCCTAGAGCGGCGTGATCTGCAGCCTGACGCCGGGATCGGGGCGCACGGTCATGTGCATGACGGGCTCAGGGCGCGGCCCTCTCGGCGCGAAGCGATAGCGCGACAGCAGCGTGGCGAGGATGATCCCGGCCTGCATCATCGCAAAGTTCGCCCCCACGCAGACCCGCGGCCCGGCACCGAAGGGCAGGTGAAGATAGCGGTCTCTCGTCTGGCCGGGACCAAAGCGCCTGGGATCGAAATGATCGGGCCGGTCCCAGTAGTCGTGGTGGCGGTGCAGCGCCCAGATGTTGACAAAGATCGTCTCGCGCGGGCGGATCTCGCGACCATACAGGGTGTCGGCCTCGCGCACGTTGCGCGCCAGCATCCCCACCGGCGGGTAGAGCCGCATGGTCTCGTCGAGGATGGCCGTGATGCCGGGCATGCGCTCAAGCTCCTCGTGACCGCAAGGGCCGCCCTGCAATATCTCTCGGGCCTCGTCCCGGGCACGGGCTTGTGCCGGTTCGTCATGGGCCAGCAGATAGAGCGCCCAGGCCAGTGACAGCGCCGTCGTCTCGTGGCCCGCAACGATAAAGAACTGCATGTTGTGCAACAGGTCCCGCGGCGACATGGTGCGGCCGCTTTCCGGGTCCCGGGCCGCCAGCATATGGTCGAGCAGATCGTCCGCCGCGCCCTTAGCCTCGCGACGCCGTTCCTCAATGGCGCGGGCCACCATGGCGTGCATCGTCTTCACCGCGCCCCGCCCGAAAAGCTCGGCCGGTCGTGGCACCCAAGGGGGGACCTCAAGAAAGTCCAGCAACGACGCCCGCCCGACGGTCAGGAAGTAGCGGGTGATGGCCGCACCATAAGTTTCCGCGTCGAAATGCTCGCGTCCCGACAAGGCCACGTCGCAGATCACAGCGAACGTCGCCGACAGCATTTCGGCCACCATCTCCGCGCTGTCCGCTCTGGCAAGACGGTCACAGGCGCGCTCTGCAGTGGCGGTCATCATCGGCGCCAGCGCCTCGACATGGCGGGCGGCAAACACCGGCGCGATGGCGCGGCGCTGCCATCGCCACTGCCCGCCTTCGGAGGTGAACAGGCTGTCACCCACTGCCGGGCGCAGCATCCTCAGCATGACCTCGGACTTCGGGTAGTTCTCGACATTGTCGAGGAACAGCCGCTTCATGCCCTCGGGGCCTTGCACCATGTGCCAGCGGGCATGGCCGGTGGTGCCGGTGATGATGGGCTGGGTGTAGGCGATGGCCGGGATGATCCGCAGCACGTTGCGGCGGGCGGCCCGGAGGCTTGCCAGCACGCCCAAGGGCCTGGTCGCGGGCTCGATGCGGGGTGGTAGCGTCTGCGTCATGATCATTCCCGGGCCGGACCTCTGAAACCTAATCTCTTCGACGCCGCTTTCAAGCCAAGGGTCCCTGCTCTGGGTTTGGTGCATATGCCGGGCACTGGCGTTCCGAGACCCTCCTCCTGTTCCCCTGTGCCTGGAGCACTACAAGTGGAAGGTAGCTTCCGGGCAGTTGGCCCAAACCACCGGGCTTACCACGCCGTCTCCCGCTCCGGTTTCCCCGCGCTCAGGCCAAGGAGCGGGTGTTTGCCGTGCAACCTCGCTGCGCGAGGGTGGCGCGGCGGCTGCGCCATGGGGCTTCCAGAGGGTCACACGGTCGTTCATGTCGAGAAAGGCAACTTGGCGCGTCAGGATGGCCTGCAGGCCCAAGCTCTTGCCGCTGTGGCCTCTTAGGGCGGCTTCAGCGCTCAGGTCTACATGACGCGCGAAATGCTGCGCGGGTTCGGTCGCATCCCCTCTGGTTACAGCGCAACAGCGCAATCTTGAGGTTGCTTGGTCAACCGGCACTGGGCAATTGGACGGGCGAACAGATCTCGACCGGGTAGCCGCCCGGGTCCTCGACTTAGGATGTAGCCTGACCGCAGGGCATATCGTTGTGGGGCAGAGGGCGTCCTAGATGTCAGCGGAGCGCGCAGACGCGCCATTATCGGGGTCCGGCTTTTCACGCGACTGACAAGCCGCAGCCAAGCGCTCGCGTGCGTCGTTCAGAAGGTCGCGGGCCTCAGCCATCTGCCAGGCGCATCGGCCATTCTGCCCATGACAGGCAAGCGCATAAAGCTGCGCGGCAGCCACTTCATCGACAAGGCGCTGGCGCAGCACTGCAAGGTCCGGCTCGTCTTCCATGATATCCGCAACCGAAGCTCGTTCATTATGTTCCTGTCTTGTGCCGTACAAACTCCTCAGGCTCTGGCCAGCATTGCGGAGGTCAGCCAAGAGCCCTCTGGAGCGCCGCCAGCAGGTGCCTTTGCTGGATGGGCTTCGCGATCCCTTCGGCCCCGGAAAAGACGGCATTGCCGCTCACCACCGAGGCGTCTGCAGAGGCGATGACGAAGGGGATGCGGAGGGCGCGCAGGCGCTCTGCCACCGGGGTCGCCGGGTGGCCGTGCAGGTTCAGGTCCAGCACCGCCACATCCGGCGGCTGGCCGTTGAGCAGGCTCAGGGCCTGCTCGACCCGTCCCACCGGCCCCAGCACGTCATAACCCTGCTCTTCCAGCATCATCTGGAGGTCGAGCGCGATCATGAACTCGTCCTCGACCACGAGCACGACAAGGCTGCCTATGGGGCCATGGTCTGAGGGATCCGGCATAGGGCCTCCTGGTCGGCCTTACAGGCGCGGGAATGTCAGATGAGCCGTGAAGCCTTCCGGCGGGTAATCAAGTTCGGCCGTTCCTCCAAGTTCCTGCTCGGTGGAAAAGGTGATCAGGCGGGTGCCGAAGCCCTTGGCCGTGGGTGGCGTGACCTCCGGACCGTTGGTCTCGCGCCAGTGGAGCCGCACAAGGGGGGTTTCCTCCTTGTCCTGATCCAGCGTCCAGGCGATCTCCACGTCGCCGTCGTGTTGGGACAGGGCGCCATACTTCAGGGCGTTGGTGGCCAGCTCGTGCAGGATCATCCCCAGGGACATGGCCTCCGCGGGCCTCAGGGCCACCTCCGGACCCCCGGTCAGCGTGATCCGGCTGGCGCCGTCCCGGTAAGGCTCCAGGACGCGACGGACGAGATCGGCCAGCCCGCCCTCGTCCTTCTGCGCGGAAACCTCAAGCGAATGGCCCAACGCCTCCAACCGGTTGAGCAGGTCGCCCCGGTACTCCTCCGCCGTGCGTCCGGTTGTCCGGGTCTGCCGCGCCAGGGCCTGCACCACCGACAGCAGGTTCTTGATGCGGTGATCGAACTCCCCGATCAGGAGGTCCTTCTCGTCCTCCTTCTTGCGCCGGGTCGTGGCGTCGACGATCGAGAGAAGCAGGATGCGCTGCCGGCTGTCGGGATGCACGAGCCGCTGCGCGCTGACCAGCATGGTGCGCTGCCCCACGTTCGGGAACTTCGCCCGGACCTCGTAGTCGAAGACGGACACGCTTCTGGGAATGACGTTCTCGAGAAGAAGGCGCAGCTCGTCGATGTCCCACTGCCCGTTGCCCAAGGCCGTGAAGGAAAGGCCGACGGTTTCGTCGGGATCGGTCTCGAACGTCCGGTAGAAGGCCGGGTTGGCGCTCAGGACGCACAGGTCGGAGCCCAGCACAAGCAAGGGGTCGCGGATCGTGTCAACGATGCCCGTGGCGCGCACATGGGAGCCGCGCAGCAGGCGGTAAAGTTCATCAAGGTCCAAACGTGTCTCCATGCTCCCGTTCCCCTGACATCTATGGGTGCGAACGGAAGCTACCTGTCCCTCCCGAACTGTTCGGAGAGTGCCAATGTTCCCATGCAGGCAAGGCCATACTAAACATCAAGGACAGGGTCATCTGCTGTCAGCTGAGTGTGGTTGGCTTTGTACGGTGACAGGCTGGAGCGGGCGTCCCCTGCCATTTGACTAAGGCTCCCGAACTTGAAAGGCGGCTGCCCGTTTAGTGGATCAACCCCCACCCGGAGGCCTGCCGTGCCTGATCAGCCTGACCCTTATCTCGACCTCAAAGCCTTGGAAGATGCCTTGATTGCGGACCGGCGCGCCTTGGCTCGCAAGCGGAACGGCACGTTCGATGCCGGCGAAGCCGGCCGGACCATTGTGGAGATCCAGACGAGCCTGGAGGCCGTCCGCGCTGCGATGAAGGAGGAGCTGGACCCTGGCCTCCGTTCGTAAGGCTCCAAGAGGCAGCCGATAGCCGCTTCTCGTCTTCCCCTCAGAAGAACTGGTTCCCTTCACGGGAGAGGCTTCGGAGAAAACGGCCGCCGTTGCGGCCGCAAGAGTGCGCTTCAGCCAAGGCCAAGACGCTCTCGACGCAGCTGGGGGTCAAGAAAGGCTTTTCAAAATGAGGCGTTTCCGCAAAGCGCGCCGGCAGATCGTGCTGGTCAAAACCGCTCGCAAACACGAACGGGATGTTGTCCTGCATCAGAAGATCGGCAACCGGAAAGACGTCGGTGTTGCGCAAGCGGACATCCAGGATAGCCGCATCGGGCCGCTCCGTGCCCCTGAGCGCCTCGATTGCTTGGGAGAGGGAGCTGAAAGGTCCCGTTACCAAGGCACCCCGCTCCTGGAGTTCCACCGCCAGATCCATAGCGGTCCAGTATTCGTCTTCGACAATCATGATGCGATAGGTCATGAAACCCTCAGCTCTTGCATACGCCTGGCCATGCGGATCGCACGACATCGTGTGGGATGGCTCCGCCGCTCGCCACAGCGCCGGCTTGGATTATGCGGCGCGTGAAGCCGCTTTTCGTTCTTGGTCTTCTCGGACCGCCTGCCTGTGCTGCGCCTGAGCCACCCGCTCCTGAGCCGTAGCGCAGAGGCTTCGGAACTCGTTCAGCAAGCGCAGCCTGTCGCGCTGGAGGTCCTGGTGAAGCGCGCGCAGCCGCCGGGCCTCCAGGCACAGCCAGTCCGCATCCTCGGCAAAGCTGTTTCTTTGGGTGCTCATGAGCTCCCCTCCCCGCCGCCGAACAGGCGTTCGTACTCAGCCTCCGGCACCCCGTAGGAGCCGCCCGCTTCCTCTTCGAGGCCGTCGCGGTCGAGGATGGTGATCTCGCCGCGCCTGGCGCGGATCACGCCCTTCCCCTCCAGGATCTGCGTGCCCTCGGTGACGCCCGCGCGGCGGGCACCCAGCATGAGCGCGATGAACTCGTGGGTCAGGAGCAGCCGGTCGCCCTCCACCCGGTCGTGACACATCAGGAGCCAGCGGGCGAGGCGCTCCTCCAGGCTGCCGTTCTTGTTCGACAGGGCGGTGTGGGAGGTCTGGATGAACAGGGCTTGGATGAACTTCAGAAAGTGTTGCTGCAGGCTGGGGCTCTTCTGCAGCAACTCGCGCAGCGTCTCTGTGCGGATCTGCAGGCCATGGCCCGGAACCTGAATGCGCAGTTCGTTGGGCGTGGACATGGCGCCGAGCAGGATGGAGGTACCCGACATTCCCTCGGATCCGAACAGACCGGCCTCGATCCGCCGCTGGTTTCGGCTCCCGGACACGATCATCGACGTGACGCCGGACACCGGAAAGAAGACCCGCCCGATGGGCTGTCCGGGCTCTTCGAGGACCATGCCCAGATCCAGCGCGACATCGCTCAGATGCGGCTCAAGAAGGGCCTGATCCTCCGGGGACAGAGTGGCAATGAGGTGATTGTGCCCGTTCGGGCGGGGAAGACGCTTCAGCATGACAGTCTCTTGTCTCGGGGGCAAGAGCACGTCGTCACGGCTGTCTCTCAGTCGGACACGCCCTGAAAGTGGCGTCCGATATTCACAGTGTATCACAGCTGAGCGCAGAAAGCTTACAGAAACGGTCCATGTACGGGGACGTACTCAAGAACCGCCTCAAAAGGCTACGCCCGCTTACGAACCATCATCCCTTTGCTCAATCTCGGTCCAGGCCATCCAGCCAATCCGGTCAAGGCTCTTCTGGGCCGCGTTCAGGCGCCGCTGCGTGTCAGCTATGAGCGCGCGAGCTTCGGCCAGGGGATCCGTGGATCGCGCCACCCGCTCCTGGCCGGTAAGCCCCCTGAAATGCGCGTCCGCAAGCTCGGTGGCCAAGCGCCGCTGCAGCTCAAGATCGGGATCGTTCTTCATGCTTTGCGCACCCGCTATACCCCAACCGGCAAGCGTGGCGGCGGCAGGAAAAGTGGGCTTGAACGACGTGCTGAACGGCGTGCGGTGGAGACACAAGCCTTAGCACCGCCACCAGCAGAGTGACGGCTTCGAAGCCAAGAGCCGCCGGCCCCGACCCCCGGCCCTTTGTGGAGAGGGCGGGGCGGGGTCGGCTCACCGCCTCGTTGCACGGCACGCGACATTTTTAAATGGCGGAACAAGCGACATTTTAAATTGGTGACAACAGACGGCGACCTTTATCGGAATAGCTTGAGCTCTGGCCTTATCGCTCATCCTTGTCCTGCCTGCGAACAAGATATTTCCAGCCGGTGCCGCGCGCCGGTGAGACACAGGAAGCGGAGGTTCAAAAGTGGCCGAATGATCAAAGCGAAGAGTCTGAGCCGCCATTGAGAGGCTCCCGCCTTGTCCTGAGGAGGCCTGTTGCAACGAGCAAGGGCCGGCAGTGGCATGCCGGCCCCAGAGACAGCCTGCCGAGGCTGTCAGTCCCTCACGATCATGACGTTCAGGTCCAGCTCGTCGAGATGGGCGAGCACCCGGTCAAAGCGGAACGGCGGCGGTGTCACCGGGAACACATGAGCCGAGGTCGGATCGCCGATGTAGCGGAAGAACGGTTCAAAGACCGCGGGCACCAGCCAACCGAAGAACTTGGTGTAGGGCGTGTCGAGGCGATAGCTGTGTACCGTACCGGGTGTAACTTGGCAGTAGTCGCCCGGATACAGGGTGATCTCCTCACCGTTGACCCACATGGTCATGCGGCCCGCGAGGCAGAAGAAGTTCTCGTTGTGGTGCTTGTGGTAATGCCAGGGGATCGGCTGACCCGCCGGGCCTTCCGTCAGCACTGAAAAGAAGGCGCCCCCGGTCGAGGCTGAGGTCTGCAGAAGCGAAAAAAGCTGATCCGCCGCGACCAGCCGCTCGCCCTCTCCGGCCATCAGAACATAGGGCTGGCGTGCCTCGGGTATCCCGTGTGCGGTCACCAGCTTGGCCACGGCGTCCGGCAGATCGCCCATCCAGATCACGTCGGACGCCGCGGCGGCAGCCTCCAGCCGTTCCTGCGACACCGCCAGGTCGGGCATCTCCGGCTGAACCGGGCGCGTGAACGGCGTCCCCAAGGTCTGCCAGAACTCCCCCAGCCCTTCTCCGATCGACCAGGTCAGCACGCGCGTGCGCCAGCTCTTCATGCGGTGGCCATGTGCGGTGCCCGCCGGGATGTAGGCGTAGTCGCCCGCCGTCAGCAGGTGGATCTGGCCATCCAGATGCAATTCCAGCCGTCCCTCCATGACATAGAGAGCCTCGTCCGTGGCATCATGCCGATGCAGCGGGAGAAGGGCGTCCATCGATCCGGCCAGGACGGCGGCCGTGCAGTCCCCTCCGGTATCGATGGGACGGGCGATCAGCGTCGCGACCTGACCATGGATCAGGTAGTGCTCCCCCTGACCATCGCGCAGCGCGTATGGCATGTGCGCTCCGGGCAGGGTGCCGTCCGCCTGCGCCGCCGGGATCTGGCCCAGAGGGGCGTCCGCGAGCACCAAGTCGCCGGTCACGGCTGCGGCCGCACCGCCCAGGGCTGCGCTGCGAAGAAAGTTTCTGCGGGAGAAGGTCATGCTGCACCTTGCCTGTGTGGTCAAATCCAAGGGGCCAAGGTAGACGACGCTGCTGATAAGTTCTAATATCATGTTATGATCACACGATCATTGGAGATGATCCATGGAGCTGCGCCACCTGCGATACTTCCTGGCGCTTGCGGAGACACTGCATTTCGGTCAGGCGGCCGAACGGCTCGGCATCGTGCAGCCGGCGCTCTCCATGCAGATCAAGGCTCTGGAGGAGGAGGTTGGGGTGGCCCTGTTCCGGCGGTCGCGCCGCGAGGTGGCGCTGACACAGGCGGGGCGGTTGTTCCTGGGCGAGGCGAGGCGCAGTCTGGCGCATGCCGAACAAGCCGGTCATCTGGCGCGCGAGGCGGCGCAAGGTGCCATCGGGCAGCTGCGGCTCGGCTTCTCGGCCGGGGCCGTTCATTCCGGCATTCTGCGTCGGGTGGTGCTGGCTCTTCGCAACACCAGCCCCGGTCTGCGCCTCGATCTGGTGGAAAGCCATCCGGCCGAGGCGCCGGAGGCCATCCGGAAGGGCGATCTGGATGCATCGCTCGGCACGACGGTTTCGGTGGACTTGGGCGAAGGTCTGCAAGCACGCCGGATGGCGTCGCATCCGCTGGTGTTGGTGCTGCCGGACGACCATCCGTTGCAGCACCTTGCCGAGATCGAACCGGAAGCTCTGCGCCGGGAAACCTTCATCGGCTACGCAGCGCATGAGGACATGGACGGCATGGCACTGACCACGCATGCCCTGGGCTACATGCCCGAGCGGCACCGGCAGGTGGGCAGTCCTGCCATGACGATCGGCCTGGTGGCGGCAGGACTGGGCGTGGCTGTCGTGCCCGAGAGCCTGAAGCGGGACGAAGAAGGGGCCATCTTCCGACATTTGAAGGGCCGCGAGAGCCGGATCGACGTCACGCTGCTCTGGCACGACGCTGGAGAGCCGGGCACGAGTGCTGCAATCGCGCGTGCCCTGCAGGTGATGCCGCTTCCGGAAGGGCTGTAGCCACGGCGGGCTGCACGGCAGTTTTGTCCCGCAAAGCGGCGCTCAGACTGCAAGTAACGTCCGCGAAAGGAGTCAGCTGCCGTCCGCTGTCGGGAAGCACCGCGGACGGCAATTGCTGCAGTTCGCCGGATGCCGCATACTGGTAACGCTCCGGAGAAATGCGGTGATCCGGAAACGGAGGATGTCGCTTGGGTGCTCCCGGCCGCGAAGAAGGTTCAGCTCCCGCACCTCGTTCCAGCGTGCGGAAACGGTCGCTGCGCATGCTGCTCGCCGCTGCGCTCGTTGCGTTGATTGGCGGTGTCTTCTTTCGAGCAGAGTTATCCCGGCTCTACTTTGTCCTGACGGTGTTCGACGAGGACAAGATCGTCGGCAACTTCTCGTCCATGGGAGATGTCTTCCATGCTGTGGCGCTGCCGCGTGGTGCAGGGCCGGTCAGTGCGCTCCCGAAAGGTCCTGAGATAGTCCTCGATCCTGATGTCGGGGCCTGGCTCAAGGAGAGAAACGCGACATCGTTGATCGTGCTTCACGATGGCGCCATCGTCTTCGAGGAATATTATCTTGATACCGGACCCGATGATCATCGCATCTCCTGGTCAATCGCGAAGAGCTGGCTTTCGGTCCTTTTCGGCATCGTTCAGGCCGAGGGAAGCATCGGCTCACTGGAGGATCCGGTCATCCGCTATGCGCCAGAACTTAGGGGCACGGCCTATGAGGGAGTGTCCATCCGTGACGTGCTGACCATGTCGAGCGGCGTGGCGTTCAATGAAGATTATGCCGATTTCTGGTCCGACGGGAACAGGATGGGCCGGCTGTTGGCCATTGGCGGCAGCATGGACGCTTTCACGGCTTCGTTCTCCGAGCGAGACCGGAAGCCGGGTGAGGCATGGAAATACGTCTCCCTCGATACGCACGTGCTCGGCATGGTCATTCGTGGCGCCACCGGTCGCAGCCTTGAAGACCTCATGCAGGAAAAGCTCGTAGCTCCGCTTGGCTTGCAGGCGGATGGCTTCTTCCTGACGGACTCGTACGGGACGGCCTTCGCCTTGGGTGGTCTCAACTTCACCAGTCGCGACTATGCCCGCTTTGCCGCAATGGTGCTTGCGGATGGATTGTGGAACGGGCGCCAGATAGTTCCGGCAGACTGGCTCACCGAGGCAACCCGCCCGCAGGCAAGGACCAAGCCGGGAGCAAAGCGCTATGGCTATCAGTGGTGGATCCCTGCTGATGGGCAGGAGGGCGAGTTTCAAGCCGAAGGGATTTACGGCCAGTACATCTACTTCAACCGGCCACTCGACGTGGCCATTATCATGACAGCAGCCGATCCCCGTTACGCGGCCCCCGGTGTCGACGCAGGCAACACCCGGATCTTCCGACGTATCGCACAACTCGCGGCAGCCACCTGATCCCGACAGACCGTGAGGACGGCGCGTGACGCAGGTCTGATGAGGAGGCGAGAGCGGTTGCTCGACGTGCTGAAGCGATTGGCCGTTGGCCGCAGTCGCGGGAGTTCTCCGCCGTTGCAGACGGCGGTTTGTTCAGGACAGCTGCCGCGTTCTCGCCAGCTTGGTGCGTTTGCTACGCGGGAGATATTGTTGGAAAACTCATCCATGTAACTGCAGCGCTTTGGTTTCCGGGAAACGGTTCCGCTTGCTTGCAGAAGTGCCCTGAAAATTGACCTTTTTGGCTTACATGGAGAACAACGTTCTGACCACGGGCAGCCTCTCGGCCGTAGCAGGACCTCTTTAACAGAATACGGGACCTTCTTGCCGTTCGCTGCAGCAGCATGTTCGACACTTCCATCCAGCGAAAATGCAAATGAAGGGCAAAAAGCGGACTTTTGCAGGCCCAGCAATGCTGCGTGACCATCCAAATGAAACGGACGTTCGCTGCGGCCAATAGCGGGATCGGGTCCGGTAACGTTGAAAGGCCGAGATTGGCCCGGCGACGATTTGCCGGGCCAGAGAGGGTCAGGGTCGAACCGCCGTGACCTCCAGTTCCACGAGCCAGGCGGGATTGACCAGCGCCTCGACCACCATGGCCGAGCGGACGGGCAGGTTCGGCTGGTCCTCGGTGCCGAAGAACTGGCGATAGCCCGCCATGAAGCCGTCGAAATCCACGGCCTCGCCTTCCGGGGCGACCAGGAACGCCTGCATCTTGATGATGTCGCCGACGCTCATGTTCATTGCCCCGAGTTGGCTCTTGATACGGTTCATGACGCTGACCGTCTGCTGCTCGGTGTCCCCATAGGCCTCGACGCTGTTGCGGTCCGCCTCCTCGTTGATGACCGCCGGAACCGTTCCGCTGAGATAGACGGTGGTCATGCCAGCCGGCACCTCGACCGCCTGCAGGATCGGGAAGTCCGAGTTCGGGATCGGGTGGCGGATCAGTTCCTGTGCGGCGGCCGGCAGGGCAAGAGTTGACAAGGCCAACGCAACGAGGGTCGTGTTCATGGTCATTCCTTCCATTGGTGTTCAGCGCGCGTCGGCGACGCGGTCGGCAGTGGCGGGATCCTCGGCATAATCGTTGCCGAAGGAGGTGCGGATATAGTTGACGACATCGGCCACCTGTTCGTCGTCCAGAACGCCGCCCAAGGGTGGCATTGCCTTGTGGCCCTGGACAATCACATAGATCGGATAGTCCGGGGTGATCAGGTTTTCGTTCCCCGCCAGCGCGGGATAAGCGCCTGCACCGGTGGCGCCCTGACCATCCGGCATATGGCAGGCGGCGCAGATGGCCTCATAGACCTGCTTGCCGCCGCTTTGCGTCAGGCGGGCGGGGTCCTCGAACCATCCGGCACGCTGGCTCATGTCGACCTGGCCGGCCTCTTGCGCGGCAAGGGGTGCTGACAGGGCCGCCAGCGCGGCCAAGGAAAGCAGATTGCGTTTCATGGGGGCCTCTCAGGCTGCGATGACGGTGGCGTGCAGACGCTCGACGGCGTCCAGTGCGGAAAGAATGGCGCCTTCCATCCAGGCTGGCAGGTACGAGATATGCTCGCCCGCCATCAGTGTGCGCCCCTCCATCGCGGTTGCATCCATGTAATCGGCCTCACGGTCCTTCCAGATGCCATAGCAGCCCAGGACCCACGGCACGCGGTGCCAGCCCACCGAGACGCCCGAGACGAACTCGTCCCGGTACTGGGGATGGATCTGGCTGCCATAGTCCAGAACCGCCTCAATGCGATCCGTAGGCGGCAGGGCGTTGAATTGGTAAGACGCCGCTCCCCAACTGTAGGCGGCCAGCAGCACGCCCGGGCCGTCGCTGAAGAAGTCGGTCGAGGGGTAGGAGATCAGCGAGATCGGCAGGTTCGTATAGCTGATCCCGCCATAGATGTGCTCGTCCTGCTCCCAGAAGCGGCGCTTGAACTCCAGCCCGCACTTGAAGGACGAGGCATAGTACATGCCGTCGATGATGCCCGACATCCGCGACGAGAAATCGTGGTCGATCTGGCCGAGGATCGAGAACGGGATGGTGCAGATGCAGTAGTCCGCCGTCTCGGTCCGCTCGTCCCCGCCGTCGGCCGGGATCCAGGTCGCGGTGACCGTGTCGTCTTCGTGGCGGATGCGGGTGACCTTGGCGTTGTGGGTGATCAGGTCACCCACTTCGCGCTCGAACCCTTGCGCGATCTGGTCCATGCCGCCGACGGGCTGGAAGATCGTGGACTGCATGTGCAGGTTGTCGCCCGCCGTCAGGTTGCGCCAGAGGTTCGACTGCAGGATCACCGATAGGGGATGGATCTCGGATGGTTCAGGTTTGCCGGTCGTGCCGCCGCCTTCAGGTGTTGCCCATCCACGATAGGCTGAGGATGCCTCGCCCGTGACATATTCCATATCGTCGTTCAGCGCGCCGTAGCGCTTCAGCGCATCCATCAGCAGTTGCGCGTCCGCTTCCGTCACGTCGGCCTCCAGCGCCTGCTGGTCCACCACCTTGGCGAGCAGTTCCGCCACGTGGCCCCGGAAGTCGGTCGAGATCTCCTTGAAGCGCTGCGGCTTGCCGTCGAAGGCCTCGGTGTTGTGCAGATAAGCGTTGTAGTTGACTTGGATGAAGGGTTCCAGTTTGACGCCGAAACGCTTGCAGTAATCCAGCACCGCGTAGTGGTCGGACGGAATGCGCCAAGGGCCCGGGTTCAGGTAGTTGCCCCCCGAGAAGGTTACCTCCTGCGTCTCGCCGCCAAGTTCCGTATAGCTGTCCCCTCCGCGCAGGGTCCAGCAACGGCCGCCGGCCTTTTCGCGGAACTCCAGCAGCTTGACCTGATAGCCTGCGGCGCGCAGCTCGTAGGCGGCGGTCATGCCGGCCAAGCCCGCGCCCAGGATCAGGACGCGCGTGCCCTGCACATTGCCTTGCAGTTGCAGCCGCCCCGCGAAATTGGAGGGTTGTGCGAGTCCCATTGTGCTCATGGCGCTATACATCGCACCTGCGCCTGCCACTGCGCCAATCATCGACAACAGCGAGCGCCGCGATATCCCCTGTGGGTTGAATGTCATGCCTGTCCCTTTGATCTTAGGGCTGACACCACAGGGATGCCCACCCGATGAGGACGAGATCAAGGCATCGGGAGGGAGGGTAAAATAGAATGATACTTGCAGATGATGCACAAACGCATGCTGCCAAACTTCTGCGCAACTTTTTCACGACT
This sequence comes from Alphaproteobacteria bacterium, assembly GCA_016869875.1. GTDB lineage: Bacteria > Pseudomonadota > Alphaproteobacteria > Rhodobacterales > Rhodobacteraceae > Paracoccus. The sequence continues at coordinate 24,186 of VGDE01000008.1, read as the reverse complement.
GCGCTCAGATACGAAGCACATTATGCCTCTCAATATCCAGCATCCTGGCAAGCCAGATCCCTCCACACGTCCGACATTTGTGAACGCACCGCAGTGCACGTGATGATGAAGGGCTCATATGCCAAAGCACGAGCAGCTGCTTTACAGATCCTGCCCTGCAACGCGGGCAAGCGCCGAGTGGCAGCTATGGGCCGACTGCGCTTGCTGCAACTGCACTCGTTGCGGTGTGATCTAAAGTCTGAGATGGGCTCCTCGCGTCGGTGCCGTCCGAGGCACTGGCGTCAGCTATGCGGAAACAAAGCAGCCCCTAGTCTCTGCCGTCCAACAAGCCTTGGCACATGGGACACTTTGGATGTGACCCAAATCGATCTTGTTGCGCTCAAGATGCGTCAGCACCTTCGAGCACTGATCAGCAGCTCGCTCGCTCCGCAGGCAGGAGTCGTGATGTTCAGAGTGATGAACCAGTCCAGGGCCCAGATTTTCAGCCTTGTGAACTTTCCCAACAAAAACCTCCGCACGATGACGATGACGATGACGATGACGATCAAGCAACAGCCGTTGCGTGACCTTTGACAATCAGATGTTCCGGACCGTAAGGAAAGCCGGTGATGTTGCGGTTGCCCTTGTCCTCGATCACCAGGATGTCGTGCTCGCGGTAGCCACCTGAACCGGCCATGCCTTCGGGGATGGTGATCATTGGCTCCATGCTGACGACCATGCCGGGCTCCAGAACGGTCTCGCAGTCCTCGCGCAACTCGAGCCCGGCCTCGCGTCCATAGTAATGCGAGAGCACGCCAAAGCTGTGTCCGTAGCCAAAGCTCCGATACTGCAGCAGGTTCTCGCTGGCATACATCTCGTTCAGTTCGGCTGCGATGTCCGAGCATCTGGCGCCGGGCACCAGCAGTTCCTTCCCGCGGTCGTGGACCTTGCAGTTGAACTCCCACAGCCGGATGTGCTCGTCGTTGGCCTCTTCCGCAAACAACGTGCGTTCCAGCGCGACATAGTATCCGGCCACCATGGGGAAACAGTTCAGCGACAGAATGTCTCCGCGCTGGATCTTGCGGGTCGTCACTGGGTTGTGCGCGCCATCCGTGTTGATGCCCGACTGGAACCAGGTCCAGGTATCCAGTAACTCACCTTCGGGCCAGGACTTGGCAATCTCCCGCACCATTGTGGCAGTGGAGTGCAGGGCCACCTCGTGCTCCGGGACGCCCACGGCCGTCGCCTCGACGCAAGCCGCACCACCGAGGTCAGCAATGCGGGCCATCTCGGTGATATGAGCGATCTCCTCCGACGACTTGATCATCCGCAGGCGCATTGCGGGTGCGGCGACATCGACAAACTCCACGCCCGGAAACTCGGACTTCAACAGGTTCACAAGGTCGATGTTGACGTGGTCGAACTCGATGCCAACGCGGCGGGCTGCACCCACGATCTGGCGGATGGCATGGAAGTAGTTGTCCTTCTTCCAGTCGGTATAGGTCAGGTTGTCGCCGAAGGTTCGACGCCAGGGCTGAGCACCGTCAATGCCCGCGCTAATCGAGGTTGCATTGTCATGGTCGACGAAGAAGCCATATCGCCGCCCGAACTGGCAGTAGATGAAGTCCGCATAATAGTTGATGTTGTGGTAGGAGGTAAAAAGCGCAGCATCGACGCTGGCGTCGGCCATGTGCTTGCGGATCCCGTCCAGCCGGCGCTGCATCTCTGCCACCGAAAAAGTGTTCTTGGCCTTGCTACCATTCCCGACAAAGCTCTGCAGCCTCTCGCGTTCCGTCATCGCACCCTCCGTGGCGTTGTCTTTTCTCACGATGAGGCTGAAGGTTACCTGCGTCAAAAGACCTTTCATGATCGGTTGCAGGTTTTCTCATGGGAGGGTGCGAATGAGCCAGCCTCCGCTGAACGCCCTGCGGGTTTTCGAGGCTTTTGCGGGGACGGGCAATTTCCGGGCCGCGGCCGAAGCGCTCTTCGTCACGCAGCCGGCTGCCAGTCACCAAGTGAAGCATCTCGAGCAGTGGCTCGGGGTGCCGCTCTTTGATCACGGCGGCCGCATTCTGGAAATGCTGCCGCGCGGCGTTGCCTTGGCCCGCGATCTTGCGACCGCCTCCTTGGCCATGATCCAGCCTGATCTTGCCGAGGGACGGCTGGTCCAGCTTTCCGACGTTTCGGTGCTCGAGAACTTCACCGACTACCTCACGCCGTCCGACCTCACCGAAAAGAGATGCAGCCCGGCGCAAGGACCGTCGGGCTTTCCTGTCGTGGACCGAAACCGGGCGGCCGCGCTAGCGCAGGAAGAAGGCGGCTGTCATCGCGGCACCGACGGCGGTGATGAACAGGCGGAGCAGGTCCAGGCGGGTGATCCGGCGGCTGATGTTTGCACCGGCATAGCCCCCGATAGCGGCGCTGACTGACAGCGCGATGGCATGCTCCCATGCAATCAGTTCCGCCAGGACGAAGGTTACTGAAGCGATCAGCGACAGCAAGGCGGACAGCATGTTCTTCAGCCCGTTCATGCCGTGGAGGTTGTGATAGCCGATCAGACCGAACGCGGCCAGCAACATGATCCCTAGTCCGCCGTTGAAATAGCCGCCGTAGATCGCGACGGACATGATCGCAGCAGTTGAGATACCCGCTCCCGCAGCTCCGCCGCCGAACCGGCGTATCGCCAAGAGCAGCCGCGGACCGATCGCGAAGAGGACGGTTGCCAGCAGCAGCAGCCACGGCACGATGACCATGAAGGCATCACCCGGGGTCAAGATCAGCAACACGGCACCGATGATGCAGCCGATGGAGGCGATCACCATGATGGCGCACAAGGAAAGCGTTCCTTCGGCCCGGATGTCGTGCCTGAAGCCCCATGCGCTTGTGACATATCCCGGCAGCGCGCTGAACGTTGCCGTCGCATTGGCACTTACTGGCGGTACACCCAGCCAGATCAACGCGGGCAGGCTGATGAATGTGCCTCCACCCGCGACCGCGTTGAGCATGCCGGAGGCGAGGCCGGCAGCGATCAGTATCAGCAGTTCCATCGGTCCACCTCATGTTCACATCTTCATCGCACGAGACTAGATTGGCCTGGTAATTGGTCTAGAACCGGCGGCGGAAAAATGCGGCAGAACCTCGTGATGCGGCAGCTGCAGGAGCTTGTCGCGCAGCTCGATCCAGGAGAGCGCTTGCCTGCGGAGCGTCGGCTTGCACGGCAGATCGGGTGCAGCCGGGAAACGCTTCGAGCGGCATTGGCTGATCTTCAGCGCGCGGGCCGGATCTGGCGGCATGTGGGTCAGGGCACGTTCTGCGGCCCTGCGCCGCGCGAGCTGCTGGTTCGCGAGACGCTGCTGATCGATAACGCGACACCGACGGATCTGCTTCGCGCCCGGCTGGCGCTGGAGCCGCGGATCGCTGCCGAGGCGGCGCGAGAGGCAGAATACGCGGACATTGTGGCCTTGGAGCGGCTGGTCGCACAAGGGTGCGCGGCTGCAGACAGGTCTGAATGCGAGCAGGTCGACAGCAGCTTTCACCGGGCCATTGCGCATGTCACCCGCAACCCTGTGCTGATCGGGCTGATGACGTATCTGTCGAATGCACGACGACATGCACTTTGGCAGCGTAAATGGGAACGGAGCTATCGTCTGTTGCCTGCTTCGGAGTTCCAGACCGTCCACAGCAATCAGCATCGGCAGATCGTTTCGGCGATCGCCAGAGGCCAGCCGGATGAGGCCGAGGCTGCCATGACGATGCATCTGAAGGTCATAGAAGGCGCCTTCAGCCGGACCGCAGGCTGCTAGCCGCTTTACATAATGCGTCCTCCCTGATCGGCATATGCAACAGGATAAACGCGAGGCCCAACTGCCAGGTCGCGACAACTGATATTTGCCCGCCGTCCCTGCAATATGGAACGACGTCCTACCGGCCGGTGAGCAGGCGACACCGGTCGTCCACGAGGTCGACGGCGTCCAGCGGGGACGCCTGTGCATACTGATGCGAGTATCGGTCGCCTCTGAGAAAAACGAGCCCCTGTGGCGCGTTCTGAAAAGAGAACATGCGCAATGCGGCTCAAGGTGTTACCATGCTTCATCCCTTGCAGGGAGAAAGCCATGGATGCAGAAGCCTCCTCCGGGCTGCGAGCCTTCAAGCCTCCAAAGATCGAGATGGCGCGTGGGCCTCTCTCGGCCTTCTCTCTGCTGCGCGTCATGGTGCGCAACCCCGTAGCGGCAGCTCCGCAGGCAGCCTACCGGGAGCCGCACGCCACTCTGCAGGCAGCAGGGCAGACAATACTGTTCCCGAGCGATCCGGCGATCACGGAGAGCATTCTTGTGCGAAGGCATGCGGAGTTCGCGAAGTCTCGCCTCTACAACCGCCTGCTCAACCCGATCCTTGGAAATGGCCTCCTGACTGCGGAGGGCGAAGCCTGGCGGTGGCAGCGGCGCCTGGCGGCGCCTGCCTTTCGCGCAGCGGTTCTGTCGAACTATCTGCCCGTCATGCGCAGCCCGTTCGAAGAACTGGTGCAGCGCTGGACGCAGAACCCGGGACCGCGACGGGTCGATGACGCCATGACGGCGGCAACGATCGCCGTCATCTGCCGGGCGTTCTTCTCGAACTTCGGCCAGCTTGACGCCGACCGGATCTCACGCGCGATCGAGAGGTATCTGGGGCCCAGCAGCTGGCCCATCGCATACGAGTCCCTGGGGCTGCCCCAGTGGATGCCACACCCGGGCCGCCGCAAGATGGAGCGAGCGGCGGGGGAAGGGCGGCAGTTGGTGAGGAACTTCGTGACACGCCGGCGGAGGGATCGGCAGGATCTGCCTGACCTTGCCCAGATCCTGATGGACGCACATGATCCGGAGACGGGGCGGGCCCTGAGCGACGACGACCTTGTCAGCATGTTCCTCACCCTGATCGCGGCTGGACACGAGACCTCTGCCAATGCGCTGACCTGGGCGCTCTACTGTCTCGCCGCCCAGCCCGACCAGCAGGAGGCGCTCGCAGATCATGTCCGGGCCGTCGTTGGCAGCGGCCCGGTGGAGGCCTCTCATCTTGAAGTCTTGTCGGACCTGACCCACTTCATCGAGGAGACGATGCGCCTGCTCCCGCCGGTTCCCTTGATGAGCCGCCACGCGCTGCACTCCTGCGAGATCGCCGGAAAGACCGTTGAGGCCACGGCACTCATCTTCATCCCCATCTATGCGATCCATCGGCACGAGGCACTCTGGTCTGACCCGGATTGCTTCGATCCCGGGCGCTTCCGGAGCCAGGCGCAGGCGGCGCGGCCGCGCTGCGCCTACATCCCGTTCGGCGCCGGCCCCCGGATCTGCATTGGAGCCAGCTTCGCGATGATGGAAATGGTGGCAGGGCTCGCAACGATGCTGACAGCAGTTCGCTTCCGCCTCCAGGACACCACACCGCCGGAACCCATGCACCGGATCACCCTGCGCCCCCGAAACCCGGTCGTCTTGCGGCTCGAGCCGCGCCGCTGAAGCGCGATGACAACAAGAGGGGCATGCGCAAAAGGTCCGGCCTTGAGACCAACCGCCTTGCGAGGCGAACGATGAAGGTTGACGGGAGGGACTCAAACCTTGTGTGCCCGCAGGAGCGTCCTTCGGAAAAAGGCCGCCGTTAGCGCAATGTCCGTGGCCGCACGCTCGCTTGTCTCGCCGCCGCCATGACCCCCGGTCTCGCTGGTGCGCAGCAGGACGTCCTGCCCCGCGTCCCTCAGCCTTTGGGCGAAGCGGCGGGCATGGGCAAGATCGACCCGATCGTCGTGGGCCGGCGCATCGATCAGGATGGGCGGACAGGCGACCTCTGCGCGGGGACGGACCTGATGAAGAGGTGAGTAGGCGCGCAGATGGGCGGCATCCTCCTCCTTATCGGGATCGCCATATTCCTCGATCCAGGCCGCGCTCGCTTCGTAGAGGTGAAAGCGCAGCATGTCTGTCACCGGCACATCGGCCTTGATCGCGCCCCAGTCCCCCGGGTGGCGCGTCGCCATCACAGCCGCGAGCAGTCCGCCGTTCGAGCCGCCGACAAACCCGATGCCTCCCGGAGGCGCAATGGTATTCGACGATCCATCGCGCTTCAGGCGCTCATCAAGCGCGGGCGCCTATCTTGGGCTGACACCCCGGCGTTACGGGTCCGGCAGGACAAGTGGCAACGGGCGCATTTCCAAGCAAGACAACCAGCTGACTCGATCGCACCTCTATAAGGCGGCTACCACCTTACTAACGCGCAATCTGCGCTTCAGTACGCTGAAGGCATGGGGCATGAAGCTGGCGAAGGCGTCTGGCTTCAAGAAGGCACGTGTTGCCGTTGCCCCTAAGCTGGCCGTCATCCTCCATGCCATGTGGAAGACGAACACCCCCTTCCGCTGGAGTGAGGCCGACGCATGACCCCCACCAAGGAGCACAACTGACTTCACGAGTGCATCCTGCCGGGACGCATGGCCAGTGCTCTGCTCACCAACCTTGGACCGCCGGAAGTTGGAACTTTCCGGCGCCTTTACGATGGCGGGCTGGTGACGCCATCGGGATAGCCCAAAGCGAAATGCGGGCGTTCGGTGTTATAGTCGGTCGCCCAGGTGGCGATCACGGCGCGCGCGCGTGCAAGTTGCGAAACGTAGTCTTGTTGAGCAGTTCATCCCGCATCCGGCCGTTGAAACTCTCGACGAAGCCGTTCTGCATGAGCTTGCCTGGCGCGATGTAATGCCTTCGGGGCCGCGCCCCCGGTCCCGGCCGGCAAGACCGGCCTCCACCCGAGCCAGTCAGGGTGATGAACCTGATCGGTCCTCCGAGTATCGGGGGTCGGATCAGGCGGCATCGATGCTTGAGATGCCTCGCTATTTGCCAGCGATGGTTAAAATTTCCTGCATTATCGGTTTTGGTTAACAATCCAATTATAAATAGGAAAGGACATCATCAGAATGCTGCCCGGTGTTGCCGCGGCCTTAGGTGGGTGGATCCTAGACATGAACGTTTCTCTCCTCGCGACCAAAAAAAATGTCCAAGCGACTGCCTTGTCAGATTTGACTACCACTGATCCTGCCGTCCTTGAGGTTCTGGAACAAGAAATCGCAAGTGCTATCGAAGCCAGGATTGCTGGGAGGGAAAGAGCTTTCGGCCCTCGCAAGGACGCTAGGGAGAAGCTGTTCGACACGGCGTCAAAGTCCGTTGAGAACGCGTTCGAGGCCGCGCAGGATGCCCGCGAGGATGCATTTGAGCGGGCAGTCGCAGCCCTTGAGAAAAAGGCGGAAGCTGGCGGCGACGAGGAGGCCATCGAGGCGACGATGGAAGCTTTGCGTGAGGCATTTGAGATCGCCCAAGAGGCACGGGAAGTAGCTTTCGAACGTGCGCTTGAGACGGTGGAGGCTGAGTTCGATATGGTCTCTGACGGCCGTAAAAACGCTTTCGCAGACTACGCGGATCACGTTTCCGGCGGCCGAGGCAGGGATTTCTTGAAAGGCGGCGACGTGCGTGACGTCCTCGACGGGGCAGCAGGCAATGATGTTCTCAGCGGCCTCAAAGGTGCGGATTTCCTCAAAGGCGGGACGGGCTGGGACAAGCTCTTCGGCGGTGCGGGCGATGACCGGCTTGAGGGCGGCATGGGACAGGACATGCTGGATGGTGGCGTGGACAGCGACGATTTAAGCGGCGGTGACGGGCGAGACATTCTCAAGGGTGGTCACGGAGCCGACGTGCTCGCAGGCGGTGCAGGGAGCGACCAGTTGTTTGGTGGGCTTGGTCACGACCGCCTGGACGGCGGCCTCGACAATGATCGTCTCATCGGGGGAAACGGCAATGATACGCTTTCGGGAGGAACTGGAGACGACTGGCTGAACGGCGCCAATGAGAGAGATCTTCTCGAAGGCGGCTCAGGGGATGATCGCCTGTTCGGTGGCCAGGGCGATGATACACTCGTTGGCGAACTTGGAAATGACAGCCTCATGGGCGGCGCAGGCAATGATCGCCTGGATGGCAGCGAGGGCAATGATATTCTTGCCGGAGGTGGCGGGGCGGATGTTTTCGTCTTCGGTGACGGTCATGACACTCTGCAGGACTTCGAGAGCAACGACGTTATCGATCTGAGTGGGATCAACGAAGTCGAAGACTTCGAAGGTCTGCTCGCAACGGCCACGATGGAAAGCGGGAGCGTGGTCTTCGACTTCGGCCTGAACTCCCTCACGTTGCAAGACACGCAAATAGCAGACTTGGCTCTGGAACAGTTCATGTTCTGACGGCGACGTGGGCCTTGCTAAAGGTTGCCCTGAGAATGCTGCGCGCTCACGCACAGGCGTCGCGCGGCCAATTGCCCATTCAGGGCAGGGTCGCCGACCAGACCCTGCCCTCCTTCAGTAGGGTATTTGCGAGGATCAGGAGCTTTCGCATGACGGCCGTGATCGCAACCTTGAAGGGCTTGCCTGCCTTTTGCAGACGTTCGTACAACGCCTTGAGATCAAGGTTCCACTGTATTGCGCTGACGCTGGCCATGTAGAGGCTGTTCCGGGCCACGACCCGCCCGCCACGGATCGTCCTTCTTCCCTTCATAAATCCCGAATCCCGGTTCATTGGGCCAGTCCAGCAAGTGCCGCGACCTCTGCCCCGTTGGTGCTGCCCAACCTTTCATTTCGGCCAGAACTGTCGCCGCTGTTGTCGGGCCAATGCCGGGGATCGACATCAGGATCGCGTATTGCAGTGCAATCTGCGGGTCCGCTTTCAAAACTGCCTGCAACTCGGCATCCAGAACGCCGCAATGTCGCCGGCAGAGTGCAATTCGCTTGATGAGAAGGTCGTTCACCATATCTAACGTTGACTCTTCGCATCGATTTTCCAACGCGAGACGCTCCGTGAGCATCTGGCGTCTGGCGACAACAATCACCTGGATCTGGACCATTGTTGCTGACGATGGCTCTGTCGGCGAAGGCTTCATGATGGTCCCAAACCGAGCCAAGACTTCGGCGTCGATCTCGTCCGTCATGGCAAGCTGAGCTGCTGCCGGTTTGCGACAAAACCAAGTTTGCAACACAGCAGCAGTTCCTGCTTCTGGTTCAACAAAGGCGCGCGTACCTGTCCGAGATGCGACGGCACGGGCAAGGTAACGGTTGCGGAAATGGCAGCAAGGCATAAAAGCACGGCGACGCCGAACCAGTGGAGCTAGGCGCCTCCGGTTCAGCCACGCGGGGTACCAAGTTCGGTCCGATAGGTTTTGAAAACTGCTTGTTGAAAGGAAGAACTGGCGAGGCAAACTCAAGCAAGAGGCTGCCGACGCAGCGCGCCAGCCAGCAGGTCGATGACGGACAGGAAGTCTTCCCGAACGATGCAGGTGTTGGAAATAAACCCACCGCGACCATCCTCCAGATGCCGGACGATCACCGTTCCCTGATCCGCTCTCTCGATGCTCGTAATTGAAGGCCCATCGATATTGATGGCGAGACCTTGGCCGGTCTCCCGCTCGGTAAAAAAAGCAATCCGCACGCACGTTCTCAATTCATTGCAATCAAGAACTCATGATGCAGCAAGTTTTCTGACGTTTTCCATCGGAAGGATGCGTAGCTAACTTTTTTCCTACCGCTGTGGCGTTGGCTGCTCGCATTCAGCCGCTGGAGACGGTCATGCAGGTTTCGATGATCTGCAATGTGGGAGTATGCGCTGAGAGCTGAGATGATGATCTCAAGCTCCTTCGCTGACACAACAAGGCATATGTCTGGTTGATCGGAAGACTTTGGCATCTAAACAAACTCGTTAATTAAAAAAGCAGTTCATGGTATGTCGCAGCTTTCCGCTCCGAGAACCTGACCTTTCGGACAGGTCTTGGACGCTGTCGATGAGTTTGGAGACACACACCTGTTAACTCGCCTAAGGATATACTGGCATGGATTGGACTGATGACGGGAGGCGGGATGGCTAAGCTCAAACGGCCAATGCCGCCAGCGGAGCAGGTCGAGGGCATCAACGCCTGGTTCAGTCCTGCGCCCGACCTGGCTGCTTGGGCCGTCGGATCGTTCATTGCTAATGGCGAGCAGCTGCGGAACCCGGACCACGAGCACCTGCAGAACGCCCACATCGGCTTCCTCTGGACCAACGTCCAGAACGCCAGGAAGGACCGGCTGGTCATCGGCACGGCCGAGCCCGGAGCGCCTCAGGGCGCCATGGGCAAGTGGAGCCGCGCCCACGCCGTGCTGCAGGTGACAGAGTGGTTCGGCATGGTGCCGCAGTTCATCGTCACCATAGATGCAACCTGTTGGTTGCGAGCATCCGACGCTGAGGCCTGCGCGCTGGTCGAGCATGAGCTGTACCACTGCGCGCAGGATCGCGACGACGTGTTGCCTCATGTAACTTTGCTACTGCTTGCCTCATTGCAGATGTTACCCGCACACCCGGTATGAGGAGCTTGAAGCGACATATGGCTCCAGACTGCTGACCTCACCAATGAGCCGTTGTACAGCTTGCTGCCGCCATGCCCGTACTCGCCTCTGCAATGTGGAGATCTGCCGAAGCGTGTATCGCCCCGGATAGCGAGCTTGGAACTCAACGAGAAGTTCGAGCGCGGTCTGGTCAGGGCGTTCCTCAAGGCATTGTGCCATCATCTGCTTTCGAGCCCCGAGCAAATGGTTTTGAAATGCGCTCCAAACAAGACAATGAGAACTACTGATGCAGGGTTGGGAGAGCGGCGCTTTCGCCACGCTTTCCTTGACTGCATCACGAAGGGAGTTGTCAGGTAGACCTAAACAGTTTTCACAAGCATCGAGGTGCGCATGCGGTTTTTGAGAGCACTCTTCGGCAGGAAACTCATGCCGGTCGAGACCACTCAGGCTCAGTCGCCAAAGGCCCCCACTCAGCAGACTGTGTCACCGGCTCCGGCCGCGCCGATGTCTTCCAGCCGCCACGGACGTGTCATCACTGATCTGAAAAGCTTCCCGTTCGACGTCGTCGGTGAAAGCAACTACCAGGACGCCCTCAAGGAGATCGCAGGTGGATACCGGCGCGACAGCCAGGCGTTCGAGATGCCGGCAGTGATCGCTCTTGACCCACAAACAGCTACGACCCAAATGCCGTTCGTGTGGAGATCAAAGGTCAAATCGTAGGCTTTCTGCCGGCGGCCCATGCAATTGCGGTCGGGGCAATGATGCGCGAACACGGCGTGGAGTCAGCCGCGGTCGAGGCGCAGGTGCGCGGCGGATGGCGGACGAACCAGCATGACCTTGGGAATTTTGGGGTCCGCCTGAAGATGCCCCGTTCTGGCTGGATTGATTTCGGGGTTGGGGCGCCACACCCTAAGCCGGGGGCCACCGCCACGCGAGCAGCGCCCAAGAAGTCGGCAATCCCCGAGCCCGCTCCGAACGGGCCGCTATCTGGAAGGTGGATCGCGCTGTGGGGCATCCCCAAGGATGGAGAGGTCGCTCAACACATCGCGACCGCAGGAGGAAAGATCATGGCTTCGCTTGGAAAGTCGACCAACATGGTCGTTACGGAGGAGGGCGAGATCACGCCGGGAATGAGGGGCAGCGCAACTTGGCGTAAGCTCGAGGAGCTCCGCGGGCAGGGGCACGCCATCGAGATGATCACCTGGCCCGAGCTGAAGGTGCGCATTACTAAGGATGGCGGCTGATCTCCTGTTGGTCTGTCTTGTCGACCTTATGGAGAAACAGCCTGCCAACGGTGTTCCGGGCGAACAGCGCCGGTGTCCGGCCCGGCCATGCGAAAGACGGCGCACCGCCGTCAGGGCCGTCAGACAGGCGCGGCGCGTCGCCTGCCGAGGATCATGATCAGCCGGGCCTGCTCGGCGGCAGAAAGTGTTGCGATAGCCTCGCCACCCGCGTCGATCAGTGTCTTCATTGCCTCAGCGGATGCGTTGTCAAGCTCGAGGTGCTTGCCTTTAACGGTGTCGAGACGTGCATCAATGCGTATGAAATCGGCGAGCTGAAGCTTGGGCAGCAGTTCCATGGCGTGATCGACCTGACTGCGCATCGTGAGCTTGAGGAGGCGCGCCGGCGGCAGCGTGGCCCATGAGATTAGGCCTTGTGCGCCGGTATGCCCTTCCTTGAACGGGCTGCGCGACGACGTCGTGGTGGTGCCGATGCTGAGGAGGTGCATGTCCTCAAGACCCAGATCCCGAAAGAGACTTCTTGCGATCGTCAGGGCCGCAAGATCCGGGGCATTTGCAAAAAGACCGCCGTCGACGTAACGCCGGCCTAGGGCTTCGATCCGGTGAGCAGGAAAGTACGTGGGCGCTGCGGCACTGGCGAGAACCGCGTCGCGCAGGAAGACCTCGAGGTAGAGGGGGTCGGCATTCGTCAAAACAATGGGACGCCCCTCGCTTTCATCGACTGCGGGAAACGCCACCCGGTAAGGCAGCTCGCCGAGCCGGGGATTCCGACCGTCGAGTGCGGCATCAACGGCCAGCCAAAGGGGCCGCGGATCGTACTTTGTGGTCACAGCCCAACGTATGGATCGCCACAGGTTGCCAGGAGGGAAGATCCGTGGTCCGTGCTCATCAAAGATTCTGCTCAAATCTGCTGGGCTGCGCCCGGCAACAAGCCCTCCGACACAGAGTGCCCCTGCGGAGGTTCCAGCCATCAGGTCGAAAGCTTCTCGCAGCGGTGCATCGGGGTTGTTCGCTCCAGTCGCGGCGTTGCGTTGTGCCTGAAGGTCCTCGAGGACGCGCGTGGTGAAGCGCGCCATGATCCCGCCGCCGGTGAGAGCAAGGATGGAGGCGCTGCGCATCCTCAGGCCACTTCGTCGGGAAAGGGTTTGAGGAAAAGGCGGCCAAGCACGGGCGAAATCGCGGAGGCGAATGCCCCCCAAGCATCCGTATGCTCAGTTACGACCAGCTCAAAATTGTGCTGCATTGCGACGGCCGCAGGCATCAGATCGATGTCGCTCAGCATGCCGCCGTCAGAGCTGATCGACAGGATATCAGAGAGGATCTCGGCGGATTTGAGGTCAAAGATGGCTGGAATGACTTGTTTGCGCTGGTTGGCATCGAGATCGCGGGCCAAGGCTTGATACCGCCGTTCGAAGACCCTGCGGTACTCCGCCTGAACGGTGTCGGTGGTGAGGATCGCATGCCTTACGATTGCCATCGTCGCGACGCCGATGAATGGGCGGACTTGGTCGTACTCGATCCATTGCACGAAAGGATCGTCAGTCCGCGCAGCAAGGAGGCGGAGGGTCGCTCCGGCGGAGAGGATAAACGCCATGGTCGGGAGTCAGTCGCGGACGAGGGGCATTGGCACCGACAGGGTGGATGTACGCAGTCTGCGCCCGCTACCACGCGACTTGAGGACCGGGAGATCGAGATTGCCGCCGATTTCCCTCAGTGATGCGGTGATCGGCACGAACCGCTCCTCGCTCGCCCGCGCCTCGAGTGCCTCGGCCAGCGTATCCAAGGGGACAATCACGTAGGCTCCACCCTTCTCGCCTCCGCGAGGCTGCACGGTTACGACCTGCGGCCCTGCTGCGGCCGCCTTGAGCCTGCGGTGGAGGTGGTCCTTGGTGTCGCGCTGGGTTGCGACGGAACCATCATCAAAATCCGCAAAATAGCGCCCAATCGGGATGCCCCGCCGGAACAGCTCTGCGCCGGCCGAGCGAACGCGCTTGATCCAGGCCTGCGTGTTCAATTCGCCTTGCGGATCATCCTTTGCAGAAAATCTGGGCATCTTGATCTCGGCCACCTTTGTAATGTGGCCTCAAGATAACAAACTTGAGGCCTCTTTTCAAGGTCGCAGTGCTACGCGAGCGTCTGTCTGCGCCTCGCTACCTTCTTCCGAAAGGCGGCTGAGGAACATTTAGGCGAACAATGGAACATCGGGGGGCAGCAAAGCTGCCCCCTTTTTACAGCCTTTTGTTATGGACTGCCTAACGGGTGTGTCGGCTCCAGCGCAGTCCCAACGCAATTATCTCAAGTCAGCACAGGCTGTAGCAATGGCGGCACAGGCGTCCTCGAGGATGTCCATCGAGGTGGCCGTCGAGATGCGGAAGTACGGTTCGAGCCCATAAGCGCCACCATGAACCGACGCGACACCTGCCGCCTCGAGGAGGTACAGGCTGACGTCGAGATCAGTGTCCAGCACCTTCCCTTGAGGGCTGGTCTTGCCGATCAAGCCCGCGCAGCTGGGATAGAGATAGAAGGCGCCATCGGGCAGGCTGCAGCTGAGGCCGGGGATGGCGTTGATCAGCTCGTGAGCCCGGTCGCGGCGCTGGCGATAGACCTCGACCGCCTTTGCAACTTCGCTCTGATCCGCCATCAATGCATAGGCGGCAGCTGCCTGGCTAATGGAGGAGGGGCAGGACGACATCTGCGACTGCAGCTTGTTGATCGCGTTGATCAGTTCGAGCGGGCCTGCGGCATAGCGGATCCGCAAGATGCTGGAACAGGCCACGGATGGTCGGATCAACAAGACCGAGATGTTCGTCTCGCTGCCAGTATGGCTGAGACAGCGTTTTACTGACCAGAAGATGTGAGGCAGGCGCCTCGGTCATGGTTGTTGGTACCAAAGCTGTTGGGAAGGCTCCCTAAGCTTTCACAACTCCAGGGTCAGAAACGGAGGTTTGCACCTTCTCCGAGCCCTTCCGTCTCTTCGATGACCCCGAAGCTCATGCAAAGCTCGGGCTGACCTTGGGACCGGTGGTTGAAGGCTTTCGGCTGCAACACCTGATGGCATGTCTTTGTCCCTGCTGAACCGCCTATCTGATCGGCTCACGACCTTCCGCTGATCTTTGTGAAGATCTTCCTGAAGACATGGAGGCGGCTTTGTCGCAAACTTTGCTGATGCTCCAGCCTGAGCTACGGTTGGTCAGGTAGAGCAGCACGATGGGGAGGATGTGATGACGATCTCATTCAAGGGTGCGCACTTTCCCAAGGACGTGATCCTGCACGCGGTCTTCTTCTACCTGCGCTTCGGGGTGTCTTACCGCGACCTTGAAGAGATCATGGCCGAGCGAGGTGTTAGGGTTGACCATGCGACGCTCAATCGGTGGGTGGAGCGCTATGCCTGTCAGGTTGCCGAGGATGCGCGTCCCCGCAAGCGGCCCAACGACGGATCCTGGCGCATGGACGAGACGTACATCAAGGTGAAAGGCCAGTGGGTCTATCTCTACCGGGCCGTGGACAAGTTCGGGAAGACGCTGGACTTCATGCTGTCGAAGCGACGGAACCAGCCGGCAGCCATCAAGTTCCTTGCCCGCGCGATGGAGGTGAACGGCCTGCCCCGCAAGAAGATCTGTCGCAAAGTTCGAAATGGCTCGTTGCAGTCGATTTTGCACGGCTAGATCTTGTAGCATATCCTGCAGCAAAGGCCAAATTTGCGTCGTCATGAAGCTCTATTATGCCTCAAGATGCTATCTTCTGAAACTTTGCGACAGATCCATGGGAGCACCTCGGGATGCTGAAGCGGTTCGGCTGCTTTGTCCCAATCGAGATGGTGCGGATCAAGTATCTGAACAATCAGGTCGAGCAGGACCACCGCTTCATCAAGCGCCGGGTGAGACCGAGGCTCTGCTTCAAAAGCTTCACGGCAGCGGCGTCGACCATCGCCGGGATCGAGCTGGTGAACATGATCCGCAAAGGCCAGTTCACGCCGGAGCTACGCCCGTTTAGTAATTCTGTCAGCTCGCCGCCTGAAACCGAGGAAGGCGCCGACCCCCGTGTCATGCCGTATGGTTTGCGACAGAGCCGGTAGTAACATCGGCCCTTTGAGGGCGGAGCAAGAGCGTGGGCACTGTCATCAGCGAACATAGTGAGATCATGCTGGTGACGCCTCCGCATGCTGGTCTGAGCCGACATACTTCTTGAAGTGAAGTGCGGCCCACAGTCGTTTGGCCATTCTGATCACGTTCACCAATAAGACTGACCTGAACAACCCTTGGCGTTAGTTCTACTTACTACAACAACCTAACCGGAAAGGCAGGTTTTCGCGCAGACAAAAGAAAAGTAGAGGTTGCTTGTGTTGTTTTACCAGTAGGATGTTTTTCAGATGTATCAGCATCAGGCTGCGCTGCGTCCCTCCGTTTTAGCAAAGGATCTTGAGCTGATCCTTTCTGCAATCGGCGCTTATTCACATAACACCGAGTACCGCGATCTGCTGGATCGGCTGAAGCACCAGGTGGATGTCCTGGTGCCGGCCAAGTTTCTTGATCAGATCAAGACCAACAAGCCTGTCCGTAACCTGCAAGCTTGAAGCTCTCAGGTCCAGAGAAGCCAGCTCTGTTTCCCGCGGCAATGACGCAACTTGCCCTGCCACGGACAGGCAGGTGCCAAGCCACCTGCATTTATTCAAGGTGCGACGGTTGGCTTCCCGCAGGGCAATTCAAACATTCACCGCATAATTTTCGGAATGTGAAGGAAGGAAAGTCCACCATGTTAGTAAGAAGGTCTTCCCGTCCTCGTCTTGTCACGCTTGATGACGGTCGTATCCTGAGCGTGGCCGATCTTCCTGATGCAGACACGCGTTGGGTGGCCAGTCGCAAGCAAACGGTGGTGCTGGCCGTCACCCATGGTCTGATCAGCCGGGACGAGGCATTGAGGCGATATGGGTTGTCTGAGGACGAGTTCGACGCCTGGTGCAGTGCGATCGCCATGCATGGAAAGGCCGCGCTGAGAACCACGGCTCTGCAAAGGTACAGACAACCACGGACCATCCCAGCAACGAGCGCTGCAACAGCACAACGTGCGCCTTTTCCCTAACGGCCTTGCATTGTGGCACTGCACTGTACCGGAGTGGCAGGGGAGTGCCCCTCAAGATCATGACAAACAGAAACGCTACGGACGAACCCAGTACGTCAAAATGTAAACGTTAGAAGGTGGTTTGATAGATGCCCTCCATTGAAATTGTCAGGCTTGGTAAAAACCCACATGAAACCGTCAACGGTATTCGCCAAGATGCCTCCTCGCGCGGGGTCGATTTGGAAGGGGCCACGATCACGGCCATATATTCTGACGGCTCTATCGAAATTTTGAGGTGGCGTGCAGTTGACTCTTACACCTTTGGTGGAGCTACCGGCACCGAAATTGATATGTCCTTTGGTTTCGAATGGCATAAGTTATCTACAACCAAATTTTTGGCTTCGCTTCAGATTGATTTACAGCCTGCCAGCTCCGCATTCGATACGACATTGGATCATGATGATTATCCGTCTGGAAACTCTACGCCCAGTTCATTGGATGGCTTCCCATTTGAATTGGCTCCTGAATATGAAGAGCTCATCGGTGACTTGACAGTGACATATTCAGGAATTGTCAATCTGACAGGAAGTCCAGCCGTAGGAGACCTCTATACTACCATGAATGTTGATTTCTCGAAGCTCCCTGCGGGTGGCCTTCTGGGTGATCTGAGATGGAGCTCTGACATCGACACCATGAGGGACGCCGGTGACTTGGTGCCACTGAGCCAAGGCAATGGCACCCTGGTGGGCGGAGACGGTAATGACACAATTCACGGCGGCCTTGGCGCGGACACGATGGATGGCGGCGCGGGTGACGACACCTACATCGTCAATAGCAGGGGCGATCTGGTGATCGAGAGGGCGAACAGCGGGACGGACACGGTACGTGCCTCTGTCTCCTACACCCTGACGGATCATGTCGAAAACTTGGTCTTGACCGGCAGCGGCCATCTCAACGGCACCGGCAACACCCTGAACAACCGTCTGACTGGCAATGCCGGCAACAACATCCTCAACGGTGGCCGCGGCGCCGATACGCTGCAGGGCAGTGCCGGCAACGACACCTACATCGTTGACAATATGGGCGATCTGGTGATCGAGAGGGCGAACGGGGGGACAGACACGGTGCGTGCCTCTGTTTCCTACACCCTGACGGATCATGTCGAGAACCTGCTCCTGACCGGCAGCGACCATATCAACGGCACCGGCAACGCCCTGAACAACCGTCTGACTGGCAACGCCGGCAACAACATCCTCAACGGTGGCCGCGGCGCTGATACGCTGCAGGGCGGCGCCGGCAACGACACCTACATCGTCGACAATGTGGGCGATCTGGTGATCGAGAGGGCGAACGGGGGGACGGACACGGTGCGTGCCTCTGTCTCCTACACCCTGACGGATCACGTCGAGAACCTGGTCCTGACCGGCAGCGGCCATCTCAACGGCACCGGCAACGCCCTGAACAACCGCCTGACCGGCAATGCCGGCAACAACATCCTCAGGGGTGGGCTGGGCGCTGACACGCTGGAGGGCGGTGCCGGCAACGACACGCTCTTCGGGGGCGACGGGAACGACACCCTGAAGGGACAGTCGGGGGCCGATCGGCTGATGGGCGCGGCGGGCAACGACCTCCTTGACGGGGGTTCGGGTGACGACACCCTCGACGGCGGGTCGGGCAATGACACCCTCCTGGGGGGAGACGGAAACGACAGCCTGATCGGGGGATCGGGCGCCGACCGCCTGTCGGGCAATGCCGGTAATGACATCCTCAACGGTGGTCTGGGTGCCGATACGCTGAACGGTGGTGCCGGCAACGACACGCTTCTGGGCGGCGCGGACAACGATCTTCTCAACGGCGGTTCGGGCGCCGATCTCCTTGAAGGCGGTGCCGGTCATGACAAGCTGCTTGGCGGTGACGGCAACGACACCCTCTTGGGCGGTGCGGGCAACGACCGGCTGGTGGGAGGCGCCGGCAAGGACGTGCTGACCGGCGGCCTGGGGGCGGATCAGTTCGTCTTCGTGAACCGGCTCGACTCCGGCACAACGGCCGCCGGACGGGACATGATCACCGACTTCAGCCGTGGCCAGGGCGACGTGATAGATCTTGCCGCGATGGACGCGAACCTGCGGCTTTCGGGCGATCAGGCCTTCAGGTTCATCGGCAGGGACAGTTTCGCAGGCACCGCGGGCGAGTTGCGCTACCAGCACACCGACCGCGCCACCCTGATCTTTGCCGATACTGACGGAGACGGAAGGGCGGACTTTTCGATCGAACTCCTCGGACGCATCACGCTGCTCGAGCAGGATTTTCTCCTGTAACCGTGAGAAGCTCTTTGTCGGCGTGGTGCCAGAGCCAAGGCCAGAGGTGGAAACGCCGGTTTCCACCCTCCGGATGACCCATTGCTCTTCGGGATCGGCAACGGACCACCAGATCCGGCTGGACGACTAAGACTGTCGTGGAGGGACTGTCTTCGGGAACACTGGTCCTGAACAACGAAAAAGATCGGCAAGGGGGCGGCCTAGCGCTGGCCCCGGCGCCAGTCCCAGGGCATCACGAAGTCGCTGCTCCAGAGACCGCGCTGCGCCAGCCGCGCCACGCGTTCCTCCGCATCGTAGAGGTCCCCGCCATACTGGCGGTAGGCCACGGCCCACCCGCTCCGGACCATCCAGGCGTTCAGATCGCGCGAGCCTGCGTGGCAGATCCCCACGACACGGCCATAACGGTCGATGTCCTGCTCCTCGCAGGTGACGTCCCGGCTGCCGATCTCGGCCTTCAGGGCGTGGGTGGCCTCGGCGCCGCAGGCCCAGTCTTGCCTGCCGCGTCGGCAGGTCTGCCCGCCCTCGGGCGCGTCGATGCCGTAAAGCCGCACGCGGGTTCCGGACAGATCCAAGGTATCGCCATCGACGACCCTGACAGCGCCTGCATGCCGCGCGCGGGGTGGCTCGCCGGTGAGGAGCTCCTGCAGCACCTCTTCCAGCGCCTGGCGGAGCTGCGGGTTTCTGTCGCCGATCACGAACAAGACGCCGACGAGGACGATGGTGGCGATCCAGACCTTGGGACCGGTGGGGCGTTTTGTTCTGCGGCGCTGCTTCTGCTTCATAATGTTGCTTTGAAGGAGGCAGAAAGCTTCGACAAGGCAGAAGACCATGAGCAGTTGTTCTGTCCTTGTGGCTGCTCTTTGAAGACAGCCGTGCCGGCAGTGCAATTGTGGTCGCCACGAAGCCTGAAGACACAGCTACCTTTACTTCTGGATCCCATCAACCAAGGGGATAAACAATGGCCGTGTCGGCGTGACGAAGTGTTGACGGGTCATGTTTCTCGCCTTCATGTTTGCTGTGTCAGGTGTGGGACTTGGCAGTGGTGGAACCTGGCAAGCCCACGCTTGCCAGGTTTTTCCTAAGGCTGATCATCGAAGAACCCTCACCACCTATCCTTGGCAGTTGGCAGCCGTTAGCTGCTTCAGTTGCGCAGTGATGCATCCCACAGCGAGAGAAGATGAAACATGTGTCAGCCAAGCCTGCGGGCCAAATTTTGCACCTGTGCCGGGGATGAGGCCCTTGGTTACCCGTGTTGGGAACTCTGGCGTTCTGAGCGGGAGCAGGACGAGCTGGAGCTACTTGTTGTTGGCTCGTTCATGCCGCCTTCGCTTGATCATGAGCTCCTTGTCGATCGTGTGCTTCAGGATTTGAATAGATCTGACGCGTTCGACACAGATCTGGATTTGAGTGACGGCGACAAGCTGGTTCTGCGATGGAGCGAGGACGACTGCATCGTGTTTCGCTATGAGAGCCAACGATGGAGGGAGTCGTGGGGATGGGCCTTCAGGGAACTAAATAAGGATGGGCCACTGGTAGCGGGCCGGCTGGAGGGACATCGGCGCTGAAGCGCTGCTTGCAACTTCCACATGGCGCGCCCTTGGGAGAGTTCGTTGGTAACGACCCAATTGCTACCGCGGACCGTTTTCCTTGACGCGCGCGATGATGTCCGAGTCTTCGTGAAACGAGAAGGGAAAGCAGCCGGCTTTTCGGCATTGCTGCCGCCAGACCGGCAGCCGCACTTGCGGCAAGCCTGCTGTTCCTTGCCTGCTGCGGCAGTGAGATGCAGACGACCCAGGAGCGGAACCTTGCAAGGTTCTCAATCGAGGTGCGTGAGGGGCCCTTCATGTCCATCCGGAATGCACCCGCCGCGGCGGGCCGCCGAAACGCCACGTGGGGCAGGCCTGTCAGCACCGGCAACATCCTCCCGAGACAGTGCCTCACCTAACGGAACCTGTTCTCCGCCAGCGCAAGCTGCTGAGGCCTCCACCGGGAGGGTATCACGTTTCCGTGCCTCTATCGGCACTAAGGATTCTGATGAGCGGGAAAATGTGCCCGACCTGTCCCGTGCACGGCAAAGCCCTGCTTCAGGACAGGCAGGGCGTCCGGCCATCCGAACACTTGTCGTCCCTGATCCGCTTGCTGCGCTGTCGGTCTCCTCGCCGAAAGGAGATGTCCTCAGGCGCTCATCTGCGGCAACACCCTAGCACCCGCGGTGCTGCCCCATTGCTCGGGATGAACGTGACGACTGCGGCTGTGCGGGGGGCTGTCTTCGCCTCCCCGACGTGCCGAAGCAGTTCCGGATCAGCCGAACAGAATGTCCGCGTCCGTCAGGCCAATATGATCCACGACCGTCACCACATCCTGCCCGCGGCGGCTGAAGCCGCCAGCCGCGCCGTAGTCGATGCGGGTGTCGCCGTCCTCGAGGGAGACAAAGCGATCGCCGTGGTCGAGCCTTCCGTTGCGGTTGGTGTCGAGGTCGCGCCAGTCCAGCGTCCGGGCATTGAACTGGATGACGTCGCCGTCGGTGCTCCGGAAGTCCATGATCATGTCCCGGCCGTCGCCTTCGTTGAAGATGAACCTGTCAGCGCCTCCGACAAGTGTCACCTCACCGCCGGCTGCCGTTCCGTCACCCCACAGCACGTCCTCACCCTTGCCGCCAATAATCCTGTCATTCCCACCGACCAGCTCGGCGGTCAGAGCCGCCCATACACCGTCTCGCACGATCCCGTCGCCATAGATCGTGTCGTTGCCATTGCCGCCCAGTAGCGTGTCGTCTCCGCCTTCAAGGACTCCATATACGCCCCCGGCTTCTCCGTCACCAAAGATGGTGTCATCTCCTTTGCCGCCATCTATGTAATCGGCTCCACCAATCAGAGTTGAACCTCCGTTCGAGGAAGCCTGACCGTCACCCAGCAGGTAGTCTCTGCCCGCGCCGCCGAAAATGGTATCGTTCCCGCCGGTGAACTCCGTGGTGCCGGTATTTGACCCTCCTGGTGCTGCAGACGCCGTGCCGTCGCCCATGATGGTATCGTTGCCGATGCCGCCATCCAGGTAATCCGCGCCGCCTGCAAGTTCTGCGGTATATCCCGACACGGATCCGTCGCCGTAGATACCATCATCCCCCGCGCTCCCGTACACCGTGTCGGCGCCGCCTTTCAGCGTAGCTGGTCCTCTGGAAGCGACAATGTCACCATCGCCATACAGGACGTCATCGCCAGCACCACCTTGAAGGGTGTCCCGCCCGCCTATCATTTCAGCAGACGAAAACATGCCTCCTGAAATGAAACCGTCGCC
This sequence comes from Alphaproteobacteria bacterium, assembly GCA_016869875.1. Classification (GTDB taxonomy): domain Bacteria; phylum Pseudomonadota; class Alphaproteobacteria; order Rhodobacterales; family Rhodobacteraceae; genus Paracoccus. The sequence continues at coordinate 1,927 of VGDE01000008.1, read as the reverse complement.
GTAAATCGTGTCGTTGCCTGCGCCTCCGTCAAGCAGGTCAGACCCCCCGGTCAGAACAGCCGAAGTGCTGATGGCAGTCCGGACTGTGCCATCGCCGTAAAGAATATCGTTGCCAGCACCACCGGACAGCGTGTCGTCCCCGCCCGTGATCCAGGCATCTCGGACAACTGGCCCGACAATAACCTGGCCGTCGCCATATAGCTCATCGTTTCCTGTGCCCCCGTGGAGAACATCACGATCACCGCGGATGCCGGCACTTCTGCCGGTGGCGGAGACTTCAGCGGTGCCGTCACCGTAGAGCGTGTCGTTGCCGGCATCCCCCTGCAACGTGTCATTGCCCCCGATCAGCAGGGCCTCGGCGCCGTTCTCGCCCGCCGACACACGGCCGTCGCCCCAGAGCATGTCGTTGCCTGCGCCGCCGAGCAGGGAGTCCGCGTTGCCCTTGAGTTGAGCTTTGGTTCCGTCTCCGCGTTTGACATCACCGTCACCGAACAGGCTGTCGTTGCCGGCAAGCCCGAAGATGGTGTCGCGCCATAGGGTGCCTACCAAATAGTCGGCTTTGCCGGTTCCTCTGATGATGGCCATGTCAAGTGTCCTGTAATGCGATGCTGGTGCGAGGAGAGCAGGTGAGGCAATTCATCTGTGTCACCTGCGAGGTGCTTGTGAAGTGAGCCGGGGACCAAAGGGGAAAAACTTTCCTTGCAAGGCGAAGGTGTGCTCAACCGCTATGATGCCGGTAGATCCGAAAGAGAATGCCATTGCCCTTGGGTCCCGCAGAGGCCCGACAGCTGCGTGTGCTGCGATATGAAAATGGCATGTCTTTCGAGATGCGTCGCCGCGAAACGTCGCGCCTCTACTCATCCTTGGATTGAGCATCAACAACAGACCTGCACTTCTCGACGTGATGCTGGCTCTTGATCGCAAGGCGGAAGATCCTCATTGCAAAAATTATCGGACCACTCATCTGAGATTTTGTCCCGCCAGCAACTGCTGGTCTTTCTCTGGCCTTTTCAGAAGCGAACCGGGCGCCCTCTGAACAATCCCCTTACGAACGCAGCCATAGAGCCAAATGATCATTCAGCCTCCTCCGGGCTCTACAGGAACCGGCTTGCCGAGAAGGCGGATTATCCGCAAATCTCTTGGAACTGGATGATCTATGGAAAGACAAATGCCCAGAGGAACGGTGAAGTGGTTCAATGAGGACAAAGGCTACGGCTTTATTGCGCCGGAAAACGGCGGTGCCGATGTCTTCGTACACATCACGGCGGTGGAGAAGGCCGGGCTGCAGTCGCTGAAAGACGGCGCCGCCGTGTCCTATGAGCTGGAGACAGGCCGCAACGGAAAGACGAGCGCGTCTGACCTGCGGCTCGCCTGACAGATCCACACCACAGCGGCGGCGAACTCTCAAGCTTCGCCGCATGCTCGTCGCGCGTCCGGGTCAAGAAAAGGGCAGTTCGAGGTAGCGCGCCCTTAGCCTAAAGCAATCGGCAATATGACACGGATTTTCGCAACGGGTTTTCTGATGGTTCTTTGGAGCAGGGATGGCCCAATTTGACACTGCAAAAAAACCGGAGGTTTTTCTGACAGTGCTTCTCCGCCTAGCAGCAGGAACTGACGGCACACAGGACTTCATGAGACGTTTCCACTAGCGACGGTCTTGCATTTCGCTTCATCATTAGGCGGCCACAAGAAAAACGCTGGTTTTTCTGACAGTGCCTCAGCTGCTGTATCCGGCCATTGTAAGGCAGCTGACCTCGGAAGTTGACGTTGAGCAGGCGTGGTGGTTCGACGTGGTGAGCCCTAGAGCGCGTTGCGTTTAATCGGTTTCATATCCGGCGGCTTTGAAGAAATTGTAGCATTCCTCATCGGTGAAAAGATCGCAGACCTGCCCGACAGCGTGCCAGAGAGCCTCGTAGGTTCGCGCGGC
>VGDE01000007.1 GCA_016869875.1 Alphaproteobacteria bacterium | reverse complement strand
TGATCTCGGCACGAAGGCCCTTCAGGGGCGGGGTCTCGGTATGGGCGACCAGGTAGGCATAGGCCGCGTCATGGTTCTCGAAGGTCATGGGCGCGCCGGAGGTCGCAAAATCCCGTCCCGAATCGAGCAGCTTCATATGGGGTGCCGCGCCCATGACGATCACGAACTTGGCCATGGCCGAGGCTCCTGCAGAAACAGCGGGGCCGATGCGCCCGCACATCCATGCCTAGACCGGCCAGCGGCGGGAAGCGACCGCAATCTTCATCAGCGGGATCCCTCAGGAAGTCATCCGCCGGAGTTTCCGTCCTCCACTGCATCCGTTCTGCCAAAGCCTGCCCCGCTTCTATGCCGACCCGAAGCAGCGCGTGTCAGGAAAGGGGTATCGCAAGCGGCCTGTCTTACGGGGGCACCTCCTCCTGACGCTGACGCCCTTGCTGCAGGCTGAGGTGGCGCGAACTCGATCCCTTGGGGGCGTGGGTCGATCAGGGCCACGGCTTCATCGGTTACAAGGTAAAGTCCAAGCCTGGTCCTGCGTCAGCGGTGTCGGCCAGCAGTCATCGGCCTGATTGCCATGATCCGTGGCTGTTCGGCAGTCTTGTCAAAGGAACGCTGCGGAGATCTAATGTCGGGAAAGGAAGGGCCCGCCACAGTGACTGCGACAGAACCGGCAACCATGGACCTGGAACGCGCGATCCAGGTCGCTGCAGACGCCCATCGCGGGCAGAAGGACAAGGCCGGACAGCCCTACATCCTTCACCCGCTGCGGGTCATGGCCGCTTGCACGACCCCGCAGGAGCGGATCGTGGCGGTGCTTCATGACGTGGTCGAGGACAGCGACTGGACGCTCGATGACCTGCGCCGCGAAGGTCTGGCGGATGAACTGGTCGATGCGGTCGACGCGATGACCCGCCGGGAGGGCGAGAGTTATTCCGACTTTGTGGACCGCGCCGCGCGCCATCCGATCGCCCGGACCGTCAAGATCGCCGACCTGCGCGACAACCTGGACATGTCCCGCCTGACGGACCCCGCCGGATCAGACCGCCAACGCGCGCAGAAGTATCAGGAAGCCCTGAACATGCTTGGCGTGCCGTCAGGCTGAGCGCGTCGGATCAGGCCGATGACCTTTGTCGGACCTGCGGCACCTCAGGCCGCGCTGCCTGCCGCTTGTCCTCGCGCCTGTACCAAGGCAGTGCGGCCAACTGCACCACACGGGTCACCTGTTTCCATGGATCATGCAGATCGCCCCAGACCTTCAGCGGGCCGCGGCGCACCTGCCCGGAGCCATGCATGCGCCAAGGTTGCAGAACTCCCTGTGGAAGATCCGGACCACCCGGCCATGGCGGCCGTTGTTTTTGTCGTCGCAGTTGATCGTCCGGCCAGGTTTCTGCCTCCAAGGCCATAGGGGCATCGCTGCCGCAGGCCTGCTGTGTCGGCAGGTCGGCGCGGACCTGGCGCGCTGACCCATGCAGCCGCCTCCGCATCGGCTCCTCTGGATGGCCAGACATGGCTGACATGCCGCTCACCGAGTGGCAGTTCTCGTCCCCTGCGGCACTTCTTCCCGCGACAAAGCTGCGGGTTGCGGTCCCTTTTCGTGAACAGGGCGTCCTGGGTCATTGGCGGGGAGCCACACTGCCGGGCTTGGCCGCTTCCTGTCCCTCGGTGCTGCCTCAGGACCCGTTTCAAAGGGGGGCGAAAGCAGCGGCACGGCACCGGGGACCGAACGGCTGCCTTGATCCGGGAACCACTTCGGGCGCAGATCTCTTGCGTGGTCACCTGCCTGACGGCATGCCCATGCCTTGAGGAAACGACCCTGGCTCCATCTTGGCCTGTTGTTGCGGTGCACGGGTGGGCATCGGGCAAAAGACCCTGATCGCCTTGATGATGTCATGGAACATTCGTTCGCCCCCGACTGTTCGGAAGGACAGAATGCATTCGGGAACCCATACCATGGCTGCGACCCATCCTCCTTACGGCCTGCCCCTGACCGCCAGCCCAATGCCGGGCCTGGAGACGCTTTCCCATTTCTCGGCGGGTTTCCTGGCTTTGACGCTGGTGACGGACTATGCCTATATGCAGACCACGGTTCTGATGTGGCAGGATTTCTCGTCCTGGCTGTTGTTCTTTGGCCTGATCGCGGGCGGCATCGCGGTGCTGCTGTGGATCATCGCTGCGGCCACCCGCCGCCTGCGGCCGGTCTGGAGCGTGGCCCTGCTGCAGCTGCTGGTCCTGGTCGTGGCCTTCGTCAACAGCCTGATCCATGCCGGTGACGGCTGGACGGCCATCGTTCCCTGGGGGATCGGCGCCTCCGCCCTGACCTGCGTGCTGATGCTGGGTGCGGCCTTGCTGAACCGCCGTGCCCTCCGCCACCGCCCCTTGCAGCGCGCCTGAGAAGGACAGATCCCGATGATGCATATCATGTATTTCTCGCAGCGGGCCATCCTGCTGTCCGGCTGCGGCGCGCTGGTGCTTGGCCTCTCCCTGCCCTATCCAAGCCAGGCGCAGGATGCGGACGCATTCGACATCACCAGCCAGATCGGCCCGGACCCGGTCCTGCCCGAACCGAAATTCGTCAACCTCCTGCCCAGCGTCAACGTGGCCGAAGTCGTGGGCTGGGCCGAGGGTCAGACGCCGGCAGTTGCCGAAGGGCTGACGATCAGCGCCTATGCCACCGACCTCGTCAATCCGCGCACGGTTCACACGCTGCCGAATGGCGACGTGCTGGTCGTGCAGTCGCGCGCGCCCGAGGGAAAGCCCAAGTACCGGCCCAAGGACTATATCCGCGACTGGATCATGGCCTTTGCGGCCGGCGGTGGCGATGGGCCGCAGCCGGAAAGCAACCTGATCACGCTTCTGCGCGACACGGACCGCGACGGCGTTGTGGACGAGCGTCACGACCTGCTGACGGGACTGCATTCGCCCTTCGGCCTGGCCTGGATCGACGACACGCTCTATGTCGCCGCCGCCGATGCGGTGCTGGCCTATCCCTATGCGCTGGGGGAGAATGCCATCACCGCCGAACCTACCCTCCTGGCGCCGCTGCCCGGCGGGCCGCTGAACCATCACTGGACCAAGGACCTGGCCCTGAGCCCGGATGGAACGATGCTGTATGCCTCGGTCGGGTCGAACTCGAATGCTGCGGAAAACGGGATGGAGGCCGAAAAGGGCCGTGCCGCGATCTGGCAGATCGACCGCGAGACGGGGTTGTCCAGGATCTATGCCTCGGGCCTGCGCAACCCGAACGGATTGACCTTCAACCCGGATTCAGGGCAGCTATGGGCCGTCATCAACGAACGGGACGAGCTGGGTCCTGACCTGGTTCCCGATTACATGACGTCCGTCCAGGAAGGCGCGTTCTACGGCTGGCCCTACAGCTATTTCGGCGATCACGTGGACGAGCGGGTGCGCCCTGCCCGTCCGGACCTGGTCGCCACGGCCATCGCACCGGATTATGCGCTGTCCAGCCATGTAGCCGCCTTGGGACTGGTATTCACCAACGGTTCCGCCATGCCCGAACCTTATGCCAACGGCGCCTTTGTCGGTCAGCGTGGCAGCTGGAATCGCGATACCTTCAACGGCTACAAGGTTTCCTATGTGCCGTTCATCGACGGCCGCCCCGACGGGATGGCGCAGGACGTGGTGACGGGCTTTCTTGTCGATGGCCAGGTGCACGGGCGGCCTGTCGGTGTCGGGCTTGACGGCACGGGCGCGCTGCTTGTCGCGGACGATGCGGGCAACACGGTCTGGCGCGTCGCAGCGGCCGATGGCTCGGTGACGGAGGCGCCGATCGACAGCGACCGTATCCAAGCCGCTGCCGCAGCAGAGGATGCCGCGGCCGGGTCGGGCAACAGCACCCCGTCGGCCCCCCAAGCGCCGACTCCGGCAGCAGAAACGCCTGATGCCGCGCAGCCGACGGATCCTGAAACGGATTCCGTGCCGTCGAACGAGACGCCGGCATCGGGACCCTGATCCCTGTCCCCGTGAGGATGGAGGTCATGGCCCGCCGGTCACGGCACTTATCGATCAGCTGGGCCGACTGGCAGCAGCGCCGGCTGCGGGCGTATGTCCTCCAGATAATCGAGGATCGCCATCGACTGCGTCAGCACCAGCCCGTCGATCTGCAGCGGCGGCACAAGCCGCTGCGGGTTCACCGCCAGATGCGCGGGACGCCGATGGTCGCCGGCCACCAGGTCCACCGGCACCCGATCAAAGCCGATGCCCTTGAGGTTCAGCGCGACCCGCACCCGTTAGGAGGCCGAGGAGCGCCAATCGTCGTGCAGGACCGGGCGGGACGTGGTCAGGGACGTGGCACGCTCACTCCTGCGCCGGAAGGATCTTGCCGGTGCAGGGGCCGAAGCCGATGCGGTAGCCGTTGCCCTGGGCATAGCCGTAGAGACCGATCTCGTCCCCGTCCTCGATGAAGGTGCGCTCTTCTCCGTCAACCTGGACGGGGTTCTTGCCGCCCTGCGTCATCTCCAGCAGCGCGCCGGTCTGGTCCAGCGATGGTCCCGAGATGGTGCCGGTGCCCAGCAGATCCCCCACCCGCATCGGGCAGCCGGACACCGCGTGATGCGCCAGCTGCTGGGCCGAGGACCAGTACATCACGTTGTAGTTCGTCTGTGCCATCACCTGCCCGTTCATGGTCCAGCCGAGCGTCAGGTCGTAAAAGCCCGGCCGCTCCTCCTGAAGATAGGGCAGCAACGGGTTGTCCCGCTCCGCCCCGCGGCTCCGGAAGGGCTCCAGCGCGGCCTGCGTCACGATCCACGGGCTGATGGTCGTGCCGAGCGCCTTGGCCTGGAACGGCCCGAGCGGCTGGTATTCCCACGCCTGAATGTCGCGCGCCGACCAGTCGTTCAGAAGGACATAGCCGAAGATCATGTCCTCGGCCTCCTCCACGCTGATGCGCTGCCCCATCCGGCTGTTCGCGCCGACGATGGCGCCCAGTTCCAGCTCCAGGTCCAGGCGGCGGCTGGCGGTCCAGACGGGGCCATCCTCGCCCTTCACCTGGCCCATCGGGCGGTGGATCGGCGTGCCCGACACCACGACCGAGGAGGCGCGGCCGTTGTAGCCGATGGGCATATGCGTCCACTGCGGCGGCAGCGCGTTTTCCGGGCCGCGGAACAACACGCCGACGTTGAACGCATGGTTCTTCGAGGCGTAGAAGTCGGTGAACTCGGTCACCCGGATCGGCAGGTGCAGCGTGGCATCGGCCATGGCCACCAGCGGCAGGCTGCGGTCGCCATCCTCGCCCAGCAGGCGCGTCAGGTCCGTGCGGATGCGGTGCCATGTGCCGCGGCCAAGCGCCATGAAGTCGTTGAGCTGCGGCGCCCTGAACGTGCCGTCGGCCTCCAGCAGCCCCCGCGCCTCGCATTCCGCCAGATCAAGGATCATGTCGCCAATCGCGACGCCGCAGCGCGGCGGCTGGCCCTGCACCGAGAAGACGCCATAAGGCAGGTTCTGGATCGGAAAGCCGCAGTCCGGCGCATTCGCGGCAGCAACCCAGCTGCTCAGGGAGTGTTGGACCATCGGGTGCCTCGTCTTTGCGTCGTTCGGTCTGTTCCTTCAGTGCCGGAGAGCGTTGCAGGTGCCGCAAATGGCATGCGCCGTCTGGAATGCGGCAAGCGTCCGTCATCTGCAACCCGGCCTGCGGCGGGGTATGGTGGCCGGATGAGGGGCACGCAGTTGCCCGTTCCGGCAACGCGCCGCCAGAAGCAGCAGGAGCGTGCGGCGAAGTTTCGGAGCGTCCCGCTCACTTCACGCCGGGGGTGCCGTCGAATTTCTTTTCCAAGCGGTTCCAGACCTCGATGTATTCCTGCTGCATCGGTGCTTCCGTGGCGGCGAACGCGGTCAGGTGCTGGGGGAAGCGGGTTTCGAACATGAAGGACATGGTGTTGTCCAGCTTGTGCGGCTTCAACTCGGCGTTGCTGGCGCTCTCGAAGGCGTCGCGATCCGGGCCATGGGGCAGCATGCAGTTGTGCAGGCTGACGCCGCCCGGCTGAAAGCCCTGCGGCTTGGCGTCATATTGGCCGTAGATGTTGCCCATCAGTTCGGACATGATGTTCTTGTGATACCAGGGCGGGCGGAAGCTGTGCTCGGCCACCATCCAGCGCTCGCGGAACAGCACGAAGTCGATGTTGGCCGTTCCCTCCTGTCCCGACGGCGCCGTCAGGACGGTGAAGATCGACGGGTCGGGATGGTCGAAGAGGATGGCGCCCACCGGCGCATAGGTCCGCAGGTCGTACTTGTAGGGGCAATAGTTGCCGTGCCAGGCCACGACGTCCAGCGGGCTGTGGCCGATGTGTGTCTCATGAAACTGGCCGCACCACTTGATGACGACGCGGCTTGGCACCTCGCGGTCCTCGAAGGCCGCAATGGGGCACTTGAAGTCGCGCGGATTGGCCATGCAGTTCGCGCCGATGGGGCCGCGATGGGGCAGGTCGAACTTCTGGCCATAGTTCTCGCAGACAAAGCCGCGGGCTGGCCCTTCCAGCACCTCGACCCGGTAGACGAGGCCGCGGGGCAGGATGGCGATCTCCTTGGGCTCGAGGTCGATGACGCCCAGTTCGGTGCAGAACCGCAGGCGCCCTTCCTGTGGGACAACCAGCAGTTCGCTGTCGGCGGAAAAGAAGTACTCGTCCTCCATCGAGCGCGTCACCAGGTAGACGTGGCTCGCCATGCCGACCTGGATGTTCACGTCGCCCGCCGTGGTCATCGTGCGCATGCCGGTGATCCAGGTCAGGTCCTCCTCGGGCACGGGAATGGGATCCCATCGGTACTGGCCCAGGCTGGTGACGTTCGACAGCACATGGGGCGCGGTCTTCCAGTGCGGCATGTCGATCGGGCTGAAGCGGCCCGTGTGATGGACCGACGGGCGGATGCGATAGCACCAGGTCCGTTCGTTCTGGCCACGCGGCGCGGTGAAGGCAGTCCCGGACAACTGCTCGGCATAAAGGCCATAGTTGCATTTCTGCGGGCTGTTCTGCCCCTGAGGCAGGGCGCCGGGAAGCGCCTCGGTCTCGAAGTCGTTGCCAAAGCCGGGCATGTAGCCGTCATGAGGACCCGTCATGCCGGTGGCACGGATCATGCCGCGCGGCAGTTCGTGAGTGCTCATCGCGCCCCTCCTCCGGATTCGTTGCTTTCGCAATAAACATGCTCTTGCGCCCGTAACGCTGTCAAGACTTGTTGCAGGCGCAACGTGTTTCTGCTGATCTCGGCGAAAGGAGATGACGATGACCTTTTCGCTGAACGAGTTCCTGCCTTATCGGCTGTCCGTTGCCGCCACCGAGGTCAGCCGCCGGTTCGCCGCGCGTTACGCTGCCGAGGCGGGACTGACGATCCCCGAATGGCGGGTGCTGGCACATCTGGGACAATCCGGCACCGTCAGCGTTCGCGACATCACCCTGAGGGTCAATCTCGACAAGTCGATCGTCAGCCGCGCGGCAACGCGGCTGGAACAGGCAGGCCTGGTGGGCAAGGCCGGCCATGACAAGGACCGCCGCCTGGTCGCGCTGCAACTGACGCCGGCGGGTCAGGTCTTGATGGAGCGGCTGAGCGGCATCGCCGAAGAGTTTCAACAGGAGCTGCGGGTCCTGCTGGGACCGGGCGCCGATGCCTTCGAGAATGCGCTCGACCAGCTTCTTTCCGCAGTCAGAAGCGATCAGGGTGCAGGCCAACCATCGTCTTGACCTGTGGTCTGCCGTCCTGCGTTGCCAGCACGGCCTCGGGATGAGCCGCGGGTTGTCCGGATGCGGACGCAAAAGCGTTCATCCGGCCCCATGATCTCGGGCAGGCTGGGCCAAGGGCTTGGGCGGCTGTGCCCAAATGGGGCGAAGGCTTATGCCGCAGCAACAAAGATGAAATCGTTCCACGAGATCTGTTCCCTGCTGATACCCACAAGATACACGGCGTCTCCGGGCATCCCGGCAAGCGCCGACAGGTCGAGCCGTGTCGCCCAGCCCTCATCCCTCAGCGCGTCGCCGGCCGTCAGCGCATCCGGGTTCAACGCGCTGAGGTCGATCCGATCGACCCCAGGTTCGAAGTCATGAACATAATCCGTGCCGCATCCGGCAGCAAAGACGAATCTGTCGCTGCAACCATCCGGTGCATAGGCTCCTCCCCATAGATGGTCGAGGTCCGGCCCCCCGGCCAGCACGTCGCTGCCGCGGCCGCCGACCAGGTGATCCTTGTCCTCGCCTCCGTCCAGCTGATCATCGCCGGCATGGCCGAACAGGCGATCCTGACCGGCATCCCCTGCAAGCGTGTCACTACCGTCATCACCGTAAACAGTGTCGTCGCCCATTCCCGCACTGATCCTGTCGCCCCAGCGCGTCCCATTGATCAGATCGTTGCCCGCACCACCGCAGTGCAGGTCGTTTCCAAGAAAGACCTCCCCGTGAAAGGCTGCGTTTCGCGTCGGATCGTCTTCGGGTTCATAGACGCGGATGTAGTCGATGCTGAGGCCGTCGGAAAAGTCGGTGCTGCTGTCAGGCGCCTGCGCCCATCCACCTACTGCCAAATTGATGATCAGATACATCTCTTCGGTGATCGCGGCAGACGTTTCGCGGACAAGCTGGCCGTCAAAGTACCACTGGATGACCTCATCGCCCCAGAAGAGCCCATAGGTGTGAAACCCCTCGCCGGCCCCCGTACGTGGAAGGTAAGCGGCATCCGGAGTTCCCTTCTTCCAAAGGTTCGTGTGGAAGGTTCCCGCGTCCTCTCCCAGGAACTCGAAGACGTCGATCTCGGCCGACCAGCTCCCATCGACGGGCAGAAGCCAGAACGCGCTCCACAAGCCGACCTGGTCCGGCACATCCGCCCGGATTTCAAGGTAGCCTCCGCTGAAGCTGAAGGTCATCTCGGTGCTCAGCATGCCCGAGCCAAAGGCGGGTCCCCCCGCCATGACCCGTTGCTCGGCCGAAAGCGGCGCAGCATGGAGGGTCATCACGCCGTCGCCCAGCGTGAACGGAGTTGGGAACATGTCCATGTCGGGATCAACATAGATCTGAAGTTCACGGTTCCTGGTGATCGTGCGCGTGTCTTCGAGATGCGGGGAAAAGGAAGTCGCCCATGTCCCGCCGCTTCCGAAGCCCTGCCAAAACGATCCGGTGGCTCCGTTGAACTCATCGGCAAATGTCAGAACATGGCTTTCGCCCCCGATCAGGATGTACGGTGCGGGTCCGGTCTGCGATGCAGTGACAGGACTGGAGGACATGGGATGCTCCGCCATTGTTCGGAAACATGCAGGACATGCCGCGTCACCCCGAACGGCCTGAGCCGCGGCAATCCTTATCTACCACAGAGGGATTAACCACGCGTTACTTGTGCCAGAGGCTTGATGAACCGCCAAGGAGCTTGCAAAGCCGGATCTTGGCGCATTTTCTTCCGGGGCCCGCGGTTCCAGAGAGACTTTCATCCAATCCGCATATCAGACGGCCTCTGCCTGAATGGCGAGCAGGCCCGCCATCGATCCCGCCACTCAGCGTCTCGCATCTATCGGATGCGGTTGCGCTACTGGGAAAGGTTTGGACGCGTCGCTTCTGCTGCCCCTTTCTTGGAACAACCGACAGGGTGCTGCCCATGACCTGCATCAGCCCGTCAGTGGACCGGTCCGCACCTTGTCATGTGCTTTGGCCCTGGTTCCCTTGGCGGACTCAGGATCATGTCGGCAGAACCAGGAACCTGGCCTCGCCTCTCTCCTTGGAAACCGCCTGCATCACGCCACAAGAGGCTTGCTGTTTCGCAGGTGGCGCTCCGCGAGTTGGCGGGCCTGCCGACTGGGACAGGGTGCTGCCCATGACCTGCTTCAGCCCGTCAGTGGACCGGTCCGCCACCTGGTCATGTGCTTTGGCCTTGGTTCCCTTGGCGGACTCAGGATCATGTCGGCAGAACCAGGAACCTGGCCTCGCCTCTCCCCTGGAGACCGCCTGCATCACGCCACAAGAGGTTTGCTGTTTCGCAGGTGGCGCTCCGCGAGTTGGCGGGCCTGCCGACTGGGGATGATCTTGCGCGCTGGCTGTGGTGGATAGTCGATCCGGGAAACTGCGGAAACATTGCCAGGATCTGGTGACGTGCGACGGCGCCGACCGCCCTCAGCGCCTCCGGACCGGTAAAGAGACTTTCGCACTGGAGCCCATTGGCGGTCACCAGTTCATGCTGGTCGAACAAAAAGTGATGATAGATCACCTCATTCAGATCGTCTGCCACCTCAATGCCATCCAGTCCCAGAAGCTGCTTGGCTGCCACCAGAACCTCGTCCTGCCCGAACATTGCCAACACGATCCTGAACCTGATCAGGATGCGGTGCTGAGGCGAGACCAGCAGATTGTTGCAAGGAAGGCTTTGTCCCAACGCTCGTGGCGCGATCCGCACCGGCCACAGCCTTGGGCTGGCGCACAACTCCGATCGCGAGAGGCGACGAGATCAGATCCAGCGGATCGGCTGCAGGCCATGGTCGGCCATTTGAACAAGATCTCCGACCTCAAGCAGTTCGGCGGGCCTTAGACCATGCGTCGCCTCGATCAGGGTGCCCGGCATAAAGCAGGGCACGACGACGTCGAAGATGCCGGGCCTGAAGCTGACCGAATTGTCGATCGTGCCAAAGGAGTCGGTGATGTTCCGACTGACGGAGCTGACTTGAAGACTGTAGACGCTGCTGATCTGGTCCCACCTGGCGACCTCTGCGGGTGAAGGACGAAAGAACAGGTCCTCGTTCGACATCTGGACCAAGGTCGCAGCCTGGTTCTGGAAGACGTCGGGGTTCATTCCCGTCTGAACCCGCATCGTGACGCGAAAGGCAGAGATCATCGTGGTGTCGCTGACGGTATTTCCACCAAAGGCATCGGAAAAGCGCGTGGCCGCATAGGGGGTTGAGCGGGTCCCAGACCGTGCTGAAGCGGGGGCTGCGCGGATCGGTGCCGCCCGTGACGCTGACAGCCTGGACCTCTGACCGTCCGGACGCCTCGTATCCGACGGTGGCATCTGGCATGAGCTCCCTCAGCGCACTGCCTGAACCACGGCGGACATGCCGGGGCGCAGCGCATCGATGCCGGGTTGCGCGGAGTCGATGGAGATGCGGACGGGCAGTCTTTGCGCGATCTTGGTGAAGTTGCCCGAGCCGGCGGTGGCGGACATCAGGCCGAACTCCGAGGCAGTGGCCGGGGACAGGGCCTCGACATGGCCGGTGAAGTGCCGGCCGCGGAAGGCGTCGACGGTGAAGCCGACCCGGGCGCCGGGGGCAAGACCCGCAAGGTTCGTTTCGCGGAAGCTGGCGATGATCCACAGGTCGGTGCCGACATGCGAGACAAGCGCCGTGCCGGGCGTCACATACTGGCCGACATGCACCCCGATCTGGCCCAGCCTGCCATCGGCAGGGGCGCGGATCACGGTGTTGGCCAGTTCGATCCCGGCCAATTTGACCGCCGCCTCGGCACCCGCGATCTCGGCGCGCCGGGCGTCCAGCGCGACCCGCGCGGACCGGACATTTTCCGTCTGAACCTCAAGCTGGGCGTCAGCCTGGATGCGGCTGGCCTCGGCCTGTTCCAGCGCCAGCTGCGCCTGATCGGTCGAGGATTGCGAGGCCACGCCCCGGTCCAGCAGCCGGCCCGCCCGTTCGGCCTGCGAACGCGTGGTGGTCAGGGCCGAGCGGGCCGCATTCAAGGCCGCCTCGCTGGCCCGGGCGGCGGCTTCGGCCGAATGGACGCCCTGCTCGGCCACCTTCAGCGCGGCGCGGGTGCCCGCCAGTTGCGCCTCGGCCTGGGCCAGCTTTTGGCGCGGGATGCGGTCGTCGATCCGCGCGATCACTGCACCTGCCGCAACATCCTGATAGTCCTGCACCTCGACCGCGGTGACATAGCCTGGCAGCTGGGGGGCGATCTGGGTCACCTCGCCGCGCAGATAGGCATTCTCGGTCCGCGGCGTATCCGGCGCAAAGGGCGGCAGGTGCCAGGCGAACAGCAGCAGCAGGACACCGGCGACGCCAAGAATCAGCGCGATGAGGGTCGGCAGGAGGGCGGTCTTCTTCATTGGTCGGGTTCCATCATCTTGGCGGTCATCCGGTCGCGCAAAAGGTGCAGCACCAGTGCCGCGGCGGCGATCAAGGCGGCCCAGCCGGTCAGTGCATAGGCATCGCCATAGGCCTGGACCCACGCCTGCAGGCCGGCCTGTTGCGCCAGGTCCGCGGCGGCCTGCGCGCGCCGGGCGCCGGCATCCGGAAGGGTCCCTGCCAGCGCAGCCATGCGGCCTGCCATCGCCTGGACCGTCGCCGGGTCGGTCGGTGTCAATTGCGCGGCCAGGTCCTGCAGGTGCAAGGCCTGCCGGCGCGTGGTGAAGGTCGTGAACAGGCCCGAGCCGAGGACGCCGCCAAGGCTTTGGGTCGAGATAAAGACGATGACAAAGGACAGGATGTAATGGGGCCCCTTCGACAGGGCCGAGATCAGCCCGGCCATCATCGCAGGCGGCATGAACAGCATCCCGGCGAAGCCGATCAGGGCCTGGCTTGCGATCATCTGCGTGGGCCGCCAGTCGGGCGTCACCTGTGCATCCAGAAAGGCGCCCGCCGCGATCACCAGCAGCGCCGCCAGGTGAAAGACCGGCACACGCTGCGGGCGCATCCAGGCGATGCAGGCCAGCGCGCCCATCACCCCCGCCAGCGAGATGACGGAAAACAGCCCGATCATCTGGTCCGGCCCCATGCCCAGGACCTGGAACATGCGTGGGGCACCGGCCGATTGTTCGGACAGGATCAGGCGGAACAGCAGCAACGTGCCGGTCAGGTGCAGGATCGCGGGACTGGCCAGCCAGCGGATGTCCAGGAGCGGCGCACGGCGGTTCAGCTCGACCGTGACCGCAAGGGTCAGGGAAAGAACCGCGGCCGCCAGCAGGAGGCCGATCCAGGCCATGTCGGTCCAGTTGTAGATCGGACCCATGACAAAGGCGATGATCAGCCCGCCAAAGCCGAAGCCGATCAGCGCGAAGCTGAGAAAGTCCAGCGGCTCGATCACCTTCTGGCGGGGCATCGGGCGCAGCGGAAGGGCCAGCACCAGCATCAGCGAGATCAGGGCCAGCGCCAGTCCCGCCATGTGAACGCCAGCCATGCCCCCATCCCCGATCAGGGAAGGACCGATCACGCGCGCCAACAAGGGACCCGTCATCAGCACCACCATCGCCAGCGGCAGGCCGAGGACCATCTTGGCCTGCGGCGACAAGGGTTCCAGCATGTAAAGGAAGGCCAGCGTCGACAGGGGCGCGGCCGCCGCCCCCGCCAGCGCCTGCAGCACCAGCGCCGAGCGGAAGTCGCTGGCCCAGATCGCGGCCAACGCGACCAGTGCATAGACTACGACCCCGATCTCGGCAAAGCGGCGCAGGCCGAACTGGGTGCGGATCTTGATCAGCAGGACAGGCAGGGCGACGCGGGGGATCATATAGACCGCCAGCAGCCACGCGGCCGAGGTCGTGGTGATCCCCAGATCGCCCGCCAGCTGCGGCAGGCTGGTCGAGACAAAGCCCTGTTGCAGTCCCTGCGACAGCCCGATCACCGTCGCCGCCGCCATATAGGACAGCGCGCGCCCCGCCGGCAGCGGCGGATGCGTCACGGGGGCTGCGGCAGGCGCGCTCATGCCCGGTCCATCCGGTCGAGGTTCTGGGCGATGCGCTCCAGCACCTCGGCGGCCTTGGCCAGGTCCTCGGGGGGAATGCCCGCCAGCACCTCCCGCCGCAACCGGCCCGTGAATTCGACAATGGCGCTGTCACGGCCGCGGGCGGTAAGAACCAGGGCGTTCTTGCGACCGTCGCCGTCCAGCGGCTGGCGCGCGACAAAGCCGTCGGCAACCAGCGCGTCGATCTGGCGCTTCAGCGTCGGCGCCTCGATTGCCAACTCTGCCGCCAGTTCGGTCTGCGTGACGCCATCACGACGGGCCAGCGCCGTGAGAGCGCGCGCCCGTGACAGCGTCAGGCCCAAGTCCCGCGCCCTGAGATCATAGCTGCGCCGAAGAGTGCGGATGACCCGCAGCAGAATATCGATAAGCGGCGAATCCTGCGCCATGAGAGTCTCTCGAAGATTGTTGATACTTAGCCAGCTAAGTATAAGCCCACGTGGCGTCAAGAGTCGTCAGCCACAAAATTGCATATCGTGCAATTGTCGAGATACGGATGAGCAGGAAGTCTAGGGTCTGCCCCCATAACTCTCAGATCTGGAACATGCAGATGGCCTTGAGAAAGATGTTTCCACAACGGTCGTGAGCCAGATAGCAAGTTCGCGCCAGTCCTTCAGGCGGCTGAAGGCAGTTCCGATCCGGCATCGCCTCCGGCAAGGGCGCTTGTTGCATGCGGTAGGTTTGTTGCACGTCCTCCGGGGCGGAATGCAGGGACGGATGCCCCGCTTTTCAGGGCTGTCGCGCTGTCGGCCGGCATCGTGCGCCGTGTCACCCGAAAAACATCTGGCTGGCGGCAGATGACGCATAAGCACTGGAGCGTTACGACTGTTGCCCATATGGACGGGCGAAAGGACGACGTTCAGCGGGCACTCCTGCCGTCGCTGAGCATGTGTCCCTTGGAGTTCAGGCCGCCTTTCGTGCCTCCGATTGTCCGAGGCCAGCGGGCGACCGGGTTGTACAGGGTCTAGGGATTTGATCCCATGGGTTGATGGTGCAATCGTTTTCAGGAATGGAAGAAGGCGTGATGAACCAAATTCGTCACGGACCTGCCACGATCGAGCCACGGAAACGCACTGGTCCGAGTGACCGTGGCGAGGGCATGCCGTCCGAGCTGCAACAATGAGCGCGAGGAGGAAGCGGTGGTTGTGGGCATCCGGACGGGATGCGCTGTTGGCGTCGGAGGATTGCCTTCAGGGAATCGGGCACAGACTGACGAAGGGGAAGCCTGCTGGAAGGCGCGAGGCTCGGGCAACAGTCCGGGGAACTGGTGCCCCGCGACGGCCAGGGCGAGCGGATGAACCGCACGATCAAGAAAGGTGAAGCGGGTCAGGGAATGATCCGGGGGATCATTCTCCCGCTGAACGTCGAACGCCTCCATCGCGGCGAGCACGGATCAGCTGCGAACGCATCTGGGCGGCTTCATCGCCGCTAACATTTCGCCTGTCGGCTCAAGACGCTCATTGGCCCCGCGTCCTGCGGCTGCATCTGCAAGATCCGGACTGCGGAGCCAGGCAGATCCAGCCCCAATCCACCAGCTGCCGGCACGGGACACATCCGCCTACCGCAGCAGGGGAAGGCGGCGCCCGTTGCTCCTCCTCATGCGGTCATGCTAACGCAGGGGTCATGGCTGGGCAGATCCGGCCCCAATGTGAGCTGCCCGCATGGCCTCTTTCCCTCTCCGCCTTGCCGCGGTTGTCGTTACACATGACCGGCTGGACAAGCTGCAGACCACCGTCGCATCCCTGCTGGCGCAGCCGGTCGCGCAGGTCATCGTCATCGACAATGCCTCCTCCGACGGCACGGGGGCATGGCTCGCGGCGCAGGACGATCCGCGGCTGATGGTCCATCGCAGCGCGGAGAACCTGGGCGGCGCCGGCGGATTTTCTGTCGGGATGCAGCTTGCCCGGGACCAGACCGAGGCGGACTGGATCGTGCTGATGGACGACGACGGGCGCCCGCAACCCGGCGCCATTGCGGCGTTTCGGGACCTGGAGCTTGGGCGGTGGGACGCGATCGGAGCGGCGGTGTTTCACCCCGACGGCCGGATCTGCGAGATGAACCGCCCCTATCGCAACCCGTTCTGGCACCCTGCCGCCTTTCTGCGCACCCTTGCCCGCCTGCCCTTTGGGCGGGGTCGCAGGGGGTTTCACCTGACGGATGCGGAATACGAGGCCGGGGGACCGATCCGTTCCATCGACATGAGCAGCTTTGTCGGCCTGTTCCTGTCGCGCAAGGCGCTTATGCGGGCGGGCCTGCCCGATCCGCGCTTGTTCGTTTACGGCGATGATCAGCTGTACACGTTGCGGATGCGGCGTCAGGGGCTGCGGATCGGCTTTGCCGCGCAGGTCCGTTTTGATCACGACACTGCGGCCCAGCAGGGGCAGTCAGGCGTCGTTTTGCGCCCGATCTGGAAGGTGTTCTACATGTACCGCAATGCACTCATGGCGTATCGCGTGGCGGCGGGACCATGGTTCTGGCCGCTGGTGCCGGTCCTGCTGCGGAAATGGCGACGCAAGGCGGGCGACTATGGGCAGGACGCGGCCCTGTTCCGCAAGATCCTGGATCAGGCCGTCCAGGACGGGCTGTCGGGGCGGCTGGAGCGGCCGCATGCGGATGTCCTGCGTCTGGCTGACATGATCTGATGCGGTATCCGGGCGCCGACAGGGCACCTCAGTCGAGGTGGCTGGCGATGGCGCGGCCCAGGGCAAAGACCCGCTGTTCCAGGATCACCGGCGTCTCGCAGACATAGGTCAGCGATTGCTGGCGTTCGGTGAAGATGCGCTGATCCCAGTCCAGCGCCTCCTCCTCGGCATCCAGGGCGTCGAAATCCGGGGTCTCGGCCGCCTCAAGCTCGGCCATGCGGGCGCGCCGTGCTTCGATCCGCTCGGCCAGGGTGAGTTGGGCGCGGCCATAGCGCGCGATGCCGGCGATCAGCGCGCTGCGGTCACGCTCGATCCTGTCAAAGATCGCCTGCATCAGGGCCGTCAGCCGGGCCTCGTCGGCCGAGGCCGCGAACTCGGCGATCTGGGCCTCTGCCTGGTCCAGGGGCAGGCGCCGCTGCTCCAGCCGCGCGGCAAGCTGGTCGATCTGCGGGTCGCGGACCAGGGCGGACGTGCCGTCATCGGGCGCTGGTCCCGTCCAGACCTGGCCCAGGGACAGATGCGGCTGCTTGCGCTGGATACAGGGCCAGTCGGGGTCGGTGCCGGCCGCGCCAAAGGCGGGACCGGCCGCCAGCAGGGCGATCAACAGGGAAACGCGGATCATGCGGGGCCTCCTTTCCGGCGGGCCCAAAGGCCCTTTTGGGGATCATACATGAACACGGCCGCACCAAAGAACCCAGCCAGACAGCCCAGAACAACGGCCAGCGCGGTCCAGTTGACCTGCAGATACAGGGCAAAGCGGATCAATTCGATCGCATGGGTGAACGGGTTCAGGGCGCAGATGTCGTGCAGCAGGGGCGAGCTTTCGCGCATCCGCCACAGCGGGTAAAGGGCCGAGGAGGCAAAGAACATCGGGAAGATCACGAAGTTCATCACGCCCGCAAAGTTCTCCAGCTGGCGGATGGCGCTGCTGAGAAACAGCCCCATCGCCCCCAGCATCAGCCCGGACAGGATCAGCGCGGGGATCACGGCGACATAGCCCCAGCCCGGCGGCTTGATGCCCCAGAACCAGGCGATGGCCAGAAAGGTGTAAACCTGGATGATCGACACGATCACGCCCGCGACCAGCTTGGACCCCAGCAGGAACCAGCGGGGGAAGGGGCTGACCAGCAAGGTGCGCATGGCGCCCGTTTCGCGGTCATACACCATCGACAGCGACGACTGCATCCCGTTGAACAGCTGGATCATCGCCACAAGTCCGGGCGTCACATAGACCTCATAAAGGATATAGGTCTGGTAGGGCGGCGTGATTGACAAGCCCAGCACGGCCCGAAAGCCGGCGGCAAAGATGAACAACCAGACCAACGGCCGCACCAGGGCCGCCAGAAAGCGGCCGCGCTGGTTCACGAACCGCAAGGTTTCACGCCGAGCGATGCCTGCGAAGGCCGTCAGCCAGCCGCGGCCCGAGGCAGTGGGATGGTTCATGCGGCAACCCCGGTCATGTCCAGAAAGGCGCGGGTCAGGCCATCGGGACCGGCGATGGTTGCCGCCCGCCCTTGGCGCAGCACTTGGCCGCGATGCAGGATCACCAGGTCGTCGTCGGGCTCGATCTCGTCCATGATATGGGTGGCCCACAAGGCTGATACGCCGTGGTCGGCGATCAGGCGGCGCGTCAGGGCCAGGACCTCGGCGCGCGACTTGACGTCCAGTCCCACCGTCGCCTCGTCCAGCAGGAGCAGGTCCGGGCGGTGGATCAGGGCGCGCGCGATCTCTGCCCGGCGGGCCTGACCACCGGACAATGCGGTGACGCGGGCGTCTGCCCGGTCGGCCAGATCGACCTGGGCCAGAACCTCTTCGATGCGGGGTCGTGCCAGCCGGCCTGGGATGCCATGCAGGCTGGCGTGGTACAGCAGGTTCTGCCGGATGGTCAGGTCGGCATCCAGCGCCCTGCTTTGAAAGACGACGCCCAGCCGCGCCAGGGCCCGCGTGGGTTCGCGCCGCAGGTCGTGGCCCGCGACGCGGATCACCCCCGAGCGGTTGTTGTAAAGCCGCGTGATCAGCGAAAACAGCGTCGTCTTGCCCGCGCCGTTCACGCCCAAAAGCGCCGTGAAGCCGCCGCGCGGCACGGACAGCGACACGTCCTTCAGCGCCTGCACGGCGCCGAAGTTGTGGCTGACCTGGTCGATCTCAAGCGCGGCTGTCACGAGCATCTACTGGATGTTGAAGACGGCTTGCAGACTGTCGCCCGAAGATCCGGGCACTGACAAGGTGTATCGGCCCGGCAGCACCGCCACGAAGCTCAGCCGCGCGGTACCGGCGCTGTCGAATTCGATGCTGTGGACGCCCATCGGACGGATCTCGATGTCCTCGATGACGATCTCGTTGATCCAGATGGCGCGAAAGAAGTCGCCCCCCGACAGTGCCAGTTCCTGGCTGCCGTCGGCATTGATCTCGATCCGGTAGTAGCCGCCCGATTTCAGCGTGTATTCCCGTGCCGCCACCGGCTGCCCGGAGGCCAGCGTCAGCGGCGCCAGGTCGGTGCGGTTGTCGCGTGCCAGAAGACCCGCGAAGCCGTAATCGAACTTGCCCGCCGCGTCATGTACGCCTCCCTCGTCCCCGGCCTCTTCTTCGTCGTCGTCCTCCTCTGTCTGGGGTGCAACATCGGGCGCCCTTGTGGCCGCATCCGCCCCGACCTCCGCCGCAGCCTCTCCGGCGGGTGTGCCGTTCGTCTGTGCGTCCTGCGCATGGACCGGCAGGACAAGCACCAGCGCCAGCGCGGCGCCCGACATCAGCTTGGTCAGAGTCATCGTTCTTCTCCTAAAGGTTTGTGTTCAATTGGGGGCGACCACGACGCCCCAAGGCTGCTGCCCGACCTGGACCGAGCGGATCACCTCATCCCGTTGGACGTCGATGACCGACACGTCGTTGGAATTGCCGTTGGTGGTGTAAAGAAGGGTCTCGTCCGGGTTGAAGGCCAATTGCCAGACCCGCTGGCCAACCAGCAGATAATCTGTGACCTCGTCCGTTTCGGCATCGATGACGGCGACGCGGTTGGCGGGACCAAGCGCGACATAAAGCTTCTTGCCGTCCGAGGTGACGCGCGCGCCGACCGGCTGGATCGCTTCGGGCAAGACGCCGGGAATCTCGAAGGTGATCTTCTTGGTGATCTCTTGCGTGGCGGGATCGATCACGCTGACGGTGCCGCCGATCTCCGAGGTGACATACAGCTTGGAGCCGTCGGCCGTGAACTGGGCAAAGCGCGGGCGGCTGTCGACCAGGACGTTCGCGGTGATCTCGAAAGTTTCGGTGTCGATGAAATGCGCCATGTTCGTGGTTTCCGAGGTGTTGATCACCACGCGGCCGTCGGGGCTGACGCCCATGCCCTCGGGTTCGACCCCCACCGGGATTTCGGCCAGGACCCGGTGGGTCTTGACGTCCACGACGGTGACCAGGTTGTCATCCTCGTTCGCGATGTAAAGCGGATTGCCCGACGGGTGCAGCACGAACAGTTCGGGGTCAGGACCGGAGGGCAGCGTGTGCATTTCCTCCATCGTGTTCGGATCAAAGACCCGCACAAGGTCGTCGTCCGAGGCACAGACATAAAGCTCTGTTCCGTCCGGGCTGATGGTGATCCCGCGGGGGCGATTGCCCACGGGATAGGTGCCGATGACCTCCAGCGTTTCCCCGTCCAGAACGGTCAGGTCATTGCTGCGCTCGTTCGTGACAAAGACACGGTTGGCCAGCGCGGGACTTGCCGCGGCCAGGGCCACCAGGGCGGCGGCGGAGCAAAGCAGGTGCTTCATGAAATCCTCACTGATGTGGCCTCACGGAAACCGGCAGGCGCTTTCAGGCCGGTCCAGCCCCAAGGTGTCCAGCTGACTGGTCTGGTGCAGATACTGGTCCTGCGGGCTGACCGAGGTGGTCAGCACCCCTGTCGTCAGCAGGATCGGCTGGCGCACCTGATGGTCCCAGTCCCGCACGGTCAGCGCCTGTCCCTTGAAGCCGGCCACGTCGAAGCTGTCGGACAGGATGAACTCCTTCAGCGCCTCGGGCTCGCCCGACTGCGTGCGGGTCGCAGCCTCGCCCACGATGCGCAGGGACAGCCAGGTCTGGTAATCCTCTTCGCGGATGGGGCGGTTGGCCAGACGCTCGAACCGGTTCTGGAACTGCGTGCCGCCCCAGGCCTCCATCGC
Source organism: Alphaproteobacteria bacterium (assembly GCA_016869875.1). Classification (GTDB taxonomy): domain Bacteria; phylum Pseudomonadota; class Alphaproteobacteria; order Rhodobacterales; family Rhodobacteraceae; genus Paracoccus. The sequence goes on along the minus strand of VGDE01000007.1, from coordinate 22,832 downwards.
GGGATGCCAGCTGCGCGGCACCAGGCCTGCCGATCCGGCCACGGGCCGCGGGTCCCAGGTCAGATAGGGCAGATAGGCGGCAAAGACATCGGCCTCGTCGGCGGTGATCACGATGTCATGCTGGGCGGCACGCTGGGTAAAGACCGGCATCTGCGCCTGCACCTGGACATGGCCGCTGTCGGTGCGCCTTGCCCCGCCCGTGTCCTCGAACTCCCGCTCCTCGACGATCTGCGCCCCGAACTTGGCCGCCGCACGGCGATAGGCCTCGGCCATCGCCTGGTCCTCGGGGTGGCTGCCGTGGATCAGGAACCAGCGCGGCCAGTTCTTCCACATCAGGAACTGGGCCAGGCTGTCGGCCAGCATCGCGCGGCTGGGGGCGACATGAATGGTGTTGAAGCGGCAGTCCTCGCCCCGCAGGTTGTCGCCCCGCGCCTGCGCGTTGATCAGCATGGCGCGGTCGCCCGCCTGGTCGGCCAGGGCCAGCGTCATGTCGTCATCGGCCAGCAGCACGATGAACTCGATCCCTTCGTCCAGCAGCTTCTGCATTTCGCCCGCAGCCGTTTCGGGCGTGGCGGCGATCTCGACTGCCTCGAAGTCCTGGCCCATGAACCGGCCGGTGGTGTCGTTGTCCTCGATGGCCAGGCGGGCGCCGGCAAAGCCCAGGTCGGCAGGCGGCAGGTCCAGCCGGGAAATCGGCGGCAGGCCGGGATCATCCACCCGCAGAACAGCCGCTCGGATCAGCACCGGATCGGGGGCCTGAGCCGCAGCCGGCTGGGCCAGTGCCGCCGCACCCGCCAGAAGTCCAATGATTCCCTTGAGCATCTTTCGTCTCCCTGCAGGCATGGTGAAAGGTGATCGGGGCGCGGGCAAGCCGTTTAATGTTCCCGCTCGGATCGGGAGGTTTTGGCTCAGCCCTTGGTCGGAGGATGCCAGCCTTTTGTCTTATGGACGCCATGACTGGGCGGGCGCATGGTCGGGTCATGACCCTGCGACGCTTCATCCCGGCCTTGTGCATGGCCCTTGCACCGTTCGCGGCCGCGGCCCAGGATGTGCGCCCCGGCACCGCCACCTGGTTCGGAATCCACTACATCGACACCTCGACCGAGGGCGCGATCAACGGCATCCGTGCCGATGAAACGGCCCGCATCGAGATGATCGAGGATTATATCGCCGAGGCCCTGACCGCAGAAGGCTTTGCCCTGACCAGGCCGCCTGCCGAAGCAGTCGCCCGCATCCGCAACCCCGTTCATTCCAATGGCGCCGACACTCGCATCGCTGCGGAAATGGGGTCGGACTATGCCATCGCCGGCGAGGTGCAGAAGGTCTCGAACCTGATCCAATCGGTCAACCTGCATCTGCGCGACACCCGGACCGGCCGGACGGTGCGGGCGGGTTCGGTCGAGATCCGGGGCAACACCGACGACGCCTATCGGCGTGGATACAGCTATCTGCTGAGAAACGTCATCTTTCGAAAGGACGAACAGGAATGATCAAGACGCAGGTTCTTGCCATGGCGCTTGGCGCGGTCGTGGCCCTGACGGGCACGGCCGGTGCCCATGGCCCCTCGCGACTGAAGACCGAGCAGACGGTTGTGCTGGACGCCACCCCCGCCGAGGTGTGGGAGGTGATCGGCCGCTTTGACGACATGGGCTGGCATCCCGCCGTCGCCTCGACCCAGATGACGCCCGAGGGTGCGCCGGCCGACGTTCCCGATGAGTCGACCCGAGTGCTGATCCTGAAGTCGGACAGCGGAACGCCCACGATCACCGAACAACTGATGGCCATCGACAATGACAAGATGACCTACAAGTACATGATCACCGAGGTGGACACGGCCGTGCTGCCAGTCACCAACTATTCCTCGACCTTGCAGGTCAAGGACAACGGCGGAAAGGCCGAAGTCCTGTGGAAGGGCGGTTTCTATCGCGGCTTTCCGAACAACGACCCCCCGGCGGAACTGAACGACGATGCCGCCGTGGCGGCCGTGGACGGCATCTATCAGGCAGGGCTGGACGCCCTTGCAGAACGCTTTGGCCGGGCCGAGTGACCGGATGCGGCGCCTGCTGCTGACGCTGATCTGCCTTGCATCCCCGGCCACCGCCGGGGATCTTGCTTTTGTGACCTCGCAGAACGGCAATGCGTTGTCGGTGGTGGACCTGGACAGCCTCAGCATTGTCGCCAGCGCGCCGATTCCCGATGCGCCCGCTCCGGTGGCCTATGATGCCGCGACAGGCCGGGTCTATGTCATCGCCGCAAACTCCGGCCGGCTGCATGTGCTGGACCAGGAGGCCCGGACCCTGGCGCAGGCCGACCTGGGCGAGGGCGCCTTTGGCTTGGCCGTTGCGGCCCATAGGGGCGTGTTTGTCACGGACTGGTATGGCGCGACACTGACACGGCTGGACAGCCAGCTTGCCTCCGTCTGGCGTTCCGACACCGGTGCGGCCCCGGCCGGCGTGGCGGTCAGCGACGACGGAACGTTTGTGGCAACGGCCGATCGCGATGCGGATGCGGTCAGCATTTTTGATGCGGCAACAGGCCAGCTGCTCCACCGGGTGCCCACCGCAGGCCCGCATCCTTTTGGCGTGACCTTTCACAAAGGCATGTTCTTTACTGCCGACGTGCAGGGCAACAGCGTGACCGTCATCGACCCGGTTGCAGGTCAAAGAGTTGGACAGATCGAGACCGGCAGCCATCCTTATGCAGTGGCCTTTGCGGGGGGCCGCGGTTTCGTCACGAACCAGTATGCATCCAGTGTGACCGTCTTCGATCCCGAAAGCCTCGAGGTCCTGGAGGAGGTCGCGGTCGGCGATTATCCCGAAGGAATCGCGCCGCTGCCGGACGGCACCGGCGTTGCGATCGCGAACTGGGATTCCGACAGCTTGGTCATCCTGGACGCCGCATCCCTGACCATCCGGGACGAAATCACGATGCCCTCCGGCCCCCGCGCTTTTGGGGCCTTTACGGGGCGACCGGCTCCGCAGTGACCAAGGGCGCACCGCCGGCTGCCAGCCAGCCATCGGTCCCGCCCGGAAACCAGATCACGGGCGAATAGCCCCATTCTAACGCTCGCCTGGCTGCGTTCCAGCTCATCCAGCAGTCGGTACGGCAGAAGAACAGCAGCGGGCGATCCGGATCATCGGCCTGCGCGCGGTCCAGCCCTTCGCGTAGCCGGGCCTCCTCGGCCGGCGCCAGCGCCTGATAGCCGGTGTCCCACAGCCAGACCGCGCCGGGGATGGTTTCATGCGCCGGCTCGTTCCAGATGGTGCCTTCGGGCAGACCTTCGGGGCGCGATTTTCGTGGCAGCACGTCCAGAAAGGCTGCAAGACCTTCCTGATGCAGGGCAATGGCCTCGGGGGCGTTGATCACACGGGCGCCGGTCAGGGTGGCGGGAACAGGCGCGCGATACGGTTCCCCGCGATAGTTGTCCGGCTCGGGCACCTGCTGGGCCATGGCAGGTGCCGCGAGGACAAGCGCCAGTGCCAGCGCCCGGATCATGGCAGGAGCTCGCGCCCGTAGTCGTCCACCAAGGGAACGCCCGCCTCGTGAAGGATCTGGTTGATCTCGTCCTGGTTGCGGCGGATCAGGCTGTTCAGCTGGCGCTTCCATTCCTGCTCCTCCAGGCGAACGCCCATCGTGATGCGATAGAACAGGCGCGGACCACCTTCTTCCTTCAGCAACGGCGTGAACTGCAGGTCGGGATCATCCTTGATCCGCGGACCCGCCAAGGGCCCCCACAGCACCGCCGCGCCCAGATCGCCGCTGCGCACCCCCTCCAGCAGTTCGCCCAAGGGGTCCTCGACCCGGCGATCGACCATCAGGTCCGCGCCGCGCATGTTGGGCGCCAGCCCCGCGCGCGCCAGGTGCGTGGCCGGCGGGGTGCCCGCAACCACGCCGATGTCCGCATCCTTCAGCGCCGGGTCCGTCAGGTGATCGACCGAAGCCAGAGGGCTGTCCCGGCGCGTGACGATCCCGTAAACCGAGGTGTAGTAATGGTTCGTGTTCTGGACCAGCTCGTCCCCTTGGGCATAACCCATCACGACATCGCAGGTGCCTGCGCGCAGGGTCCGGGTGATGAAGCCGGCCCCTGATGGAAACCAGCTGTAGGTGACCGGCATTTCCAGAAGCTCGCCAAAATAATCCGCCAGGCGATTTTCGAAACCGGTTCCGTCCTGCGACGACATGGGTGCATTGGCCGGATCGGCGCAGACCCGGAACTGGGTTGTCGAGCGCAGGTCGGCCACCTGCGCGCTCGCGCCCCCCGCGGCCGCGGCCAGGGCCGCAACCAGCAGGCAGACGCCAAGGGAACGCTGCAATGGCATGATCACATCGACATGCAGGCATCTTCCTGCGCCGTATAGTCTTCGGGCTTGTCGGCCCGCTTGGCGGGACGGCCGCGGCCGATCGTATCGGTGCCGTGGGCGACAAGATAGGTGTAGATGTCGTCGATATAGCACCAGACGTTCTTGTTCGTCCCGAAGGCCGGCATGACCGAGTTCGTCCCCTGCCGTCCCGACGCGACGACCTGCATGAAGTCGTAATAGTCCATCCGCAGAACCGAATTCTTCAGGGCCGGGGCGTAGGTCGAGCCTTCGCCGTCCGGACCGTGGCAGACATGGCATTCGGCGTGATAGCGGCGAAAGCCGTTAAAGGTCGCGAAATCGACGGTGCCATCCTCCTCGACCTTGAAAGTCGGGATGCCTTCGTCATTGCGCCAGCGACCGTCGGTCATCTCGACAGCGGTGATGTCGTGGCCGCTTGGCATCACGGTCTGTCCCTCGGCGACCTCGACGGGCTCTTCCTCGACCGCACCTTCGCCTTCGGCGGCCGGAGCAGCGGCTTCCGTGCTGCCCGATACGGCGGCGGCAGCGCCGGCCCCTGCCTGTGCGGCGGGGCTGTCGGCCGCAGGCTGAGTCTGCGCCGTGGCCATGCTGGCCAGGGCGGCGCCCAGGATCAGCGCCGTCAGACTGGTGGTGGCTTTCATTATGGATTTCCTCCCAAAACGTCGACTGTCTGCTCTCCTCAGACAGAACCGCCCCAGTTTAACCCCGGGGCGGCCCGTTCACAGATCAAGCTTGCTTGTGCGGAACGAAAGTATGAGACGCTCCGCCTGCCCTGGTTCAGCTCGGCAGTTCGAACACGGTCAGCTGACCGCCCAGTTCGGTATAGTCACTGAGTGCGGCATAGCCGCCCACGGCGCCCAGACCGTCATTGGGGTTCGTCAGACCGGCCGCCAGACCGATGCCGGCCCAACCGCCGACGCCCGACAGCACCGCGATGTACTGCTTGTCCTCGAACTCGTAGGTCATGACGTTGCCGATGATGCCCGACGGGGTCTTGAAGCTGTAGAGTTCTTCGCCCGTTTCGGCATCCACCGCCTTCAGGAAGCCTTCCAGCGTTCCGTAGAAGACGACGTCGCCCGCCGTCGCCAGAGCACCCGACCAGACCGAGAACTGCTCGGGCAGCGACCACTTGATCTCGCCCTCAACGGCATCCCAGGCGATGAAGTTGCCCATGCCGCCGTGGCTGTCAGGCGCGGGATACATGGAAAGGGTCGCGCCCACATAGGGCTGGCCGGCCGTATAGGCGACGCGGAATGGCTCGTAGTCCATGCAGACGTGGTTGGTCGGCACATAGAACATGCCGGTCTTGGGCGAATAGGCTGCCGGCTGCTGGTCCTTGGAGCCAAGCGCGGCCGGGCAGACGCCGGTGGTGTTGGTGTCTTCGCCGTTCTGCGAGGTCGAGTATTCGGCCACCACCTGCGGACGTCCGTACTGGTCCGAATTCGGGTCCATCTCGACATGGGTCGCCCAGTTGACGGCCGGGTCGAACTTTTCCGCGACCAGCAGTTCGCCCGTCTCGCGATCCATCGTGTAGGCAAAGCCGTTGCGGTCGAAGTTGACCAGCAGCTTGCGCATCTGGCCGTCGATTTCCTTGTCGACCAGGATGTTCTCGTTCACACCGTCATAGTCCCATTCGTCATGGGGCGTCTTCTGGTAGAACCACTTGGCTTCGCCGGTATCCGCGTCGCGGGCCATGATGGTCATGGACCACTTGTTGTCGCCCGGCCGCTGGCTGGGGTTCCAGGTCGAGGGGTTGCCGGTGCCGTAATAGACCAGGTTCAGCTCCGGATCATACGAGAACCAGCCCCAGGTCGTGCCGCCGCCGATCTTCCACTGGTCGCCTTCCCAGCTGTTGAGAGAGCTGTCGGCGCCGATCGGCTTGCCCAGATGCATGGTGGTTTCGGGATTGACCAGCATCTCTTCGTCTGGACCGGTCGAATAGGCTTTCCACGCCTCGGAGCCGTCCGACAGGTTGTAGGCCGTGATGCGGCCGCGCACGCCGTATTCGCCGCCCGACACGCCGACAAGAACCTTGTCGCCCACCGGCAGCACGGTCGCGGTGTTGGTTTCGCCGATCGCAGGATCACCGGTCTTGATCGACCACTTCTCCTCGCCGGTCATGGCATCCAGCGCCACCAGCGTCGTGTCGGCCTGGTGCGACAGGATCATGCCGTCGGCATAGGCCACACCGCGATAAACGGTGTCGCAGCACATGACGGCGATGACTTCCGGATCCTGCTGGGGCGTGTGGCGCCACACGATCCGACCATTGTCGGACAGATCCAGGGCAAAGATGTTGTTCGGGAAGGGCGTGTGAACATACATCATGTTCCCGATCACCAGCGGCCCGCCCTCGTGCCCGCGCAGCACGCCCGTCGAGAAGCTCCAGGCCACGCGCAGGTCGCCCACGTTCTCGCGCGTGATCTGGTCAAGTTCGGAGTAACGCTGGTTGGCGTAGTTCCCGGTCTGGATGGCCCACTGCTCGGGTTTGGCAGTCTCGGTCATGACGCTTTCGTTCGCGATGGCCGACCCGCCCGTCAGAAGCAACGCGACGGCCGCGCTGTTCAAGAGATATTTCATGGAAATGCTCCTCCGCTCCTGGATGCTGCGCCGCGGTGTTCCTCCTCCCGCGACTGTCCATACCCAAGTGTTGGTCGGGCACCCCCCTGCGTCAATCGACGGCCCTGCCACCTGCCCCTAAAGTCTTATGGGAAAACGGAAGCGCCGCCGGGAAGTTTTGGCAACCGGCTCAGGCCAGACGTTCGGCGTGCCAGAAGACGTGGTCGGCCATGAAGCTTTGCACGAAGAAATAGCTGTGATCAAAGCCCGCCTGCATCCGGAACTGGCCGGGCTGACGGCGTGCCGTCATCGCATGGGCCAGCGATTCGGGCTTGAGCAGGTCCAGGAACTGGTCGGAGGCCCCCTGGTCGATCAGCACCTCACCCGGATAGCCACGCTCCTGCATCAGGATGCTTGCGTCATGGGCGCGCCAGGTGTCGCGATCCTCGCCCAGGTAGGCGGTGAACTGCTTGCGGCCCCAGTCGGACTGGGTGGGGTTCGCGATAGGCGAAAAGGCCGAAACGGACTTGTACTGGTCGGGATGGGTCATCGCGATCGTCAACGCACCGTGACCGCCCATCGAATGGCCGGTGATGCCCATGGCGTCGCGGTCGATGGCAAAGTTGTCGCCGACCAGTTCGGGCAGTTCATGCACAATGTACTTCCACATCTGGAAATGCGGCTTCCACGGGTCCTGCGTGGCGTTGACGTAAAAGCCCGCGCCCTGCCCCAGGTCATAGGCCTCGTCGTTGGCCACGCCTTCGCCGCGCGGCGAGGTGTCGGGAAAGATGATGGCGATGCCGGCCTCGTCGCACCATTGCTGGGCGGCCGCCTTGGTCATCGCGTTGTCATGCGTGCAGGTGAGGCCCGACAGATACCACAGGACCGGCACGCGGCTATGCTGGGCAGCCTCGGGCAGAAAGACGGCAAAAGTCATGTCCGTCCCGGTCGCCTGCGAGCTGTGGCGGTAAACGCCCTGCGTGCCGCCAAAGCTGCGGGTTTCGGAGATGGTTTCAAGGTTCATGGGTGTCTCCCTTCAGGGTCTGGAACATGACCAGCGCATCCACCGGTCCCAATCGCGGGTGAAGAAACGCGCCCGGCAACCGGCCCGCAACCTCAAAACCGGCTTTCTGCCACAAATGGACGGCATCGGCGTTTGTCGAAACAACAAAGTTGAACTGCATCGCCCGGAAGCCCTGTCCTGCCGCCCATGACTTGGCATGTTCGACCAGGCTGCGCGCCACGCCGCGGCCACGGGCATCGGGATGGGTGGCAAACGATGCGTTGGCCACATGGGAGCCGCCGCCGGGACGGTTTGCGCCGACATGGCTGGTTCCCATGACCCGCCCGTCCAGTTCGGCCACGAATGCGGTAAAGGGTGGCGCGAACCAGTCGGCCAGCGCCGCATCACGGGAAATGTCGCGAGGAATGCAATAGGTCTCGCCCGCGCGATAGACAGGGCGAAGGATGTCCCAGATCGCGTCATGGTCCGTGGCGGTGGCGGGACGGATCACCGCCCCGCCCTGCACGTTCATTTCAGTTCATCCACGCTGCGGATGACCTGGCCCAGCAGGCCATAGTCCAGCGCCTCTTGCGTGTTCAGCCAGAAGTCGCGCTGCGTGTCCTTCTCGATCCGCTCGACCGGCTGACCGGTCGCTTCGGCAAAGATCTGGTTCAGGCGGTCGCGCATCAGGCGCACCTGTTCGGCCTGGATCATCATGTCCGAGGACGTGCCCCCGATCCCGCCAGAGGGCTGGTGGATCAGGAAACGCGTGTTGGGCAGACAGTAGCGGTTTTCCTTCTTTGCCGCGACAAAGATCAGCGCGCCTGCGCTGGCCACCCAGCCCGAGCCGATGGTCCGCACCGTCGGACGGATGAACTTGATCACGTCATGGATCATGTCGCCCGACTCCACATGCCCGCCGGGCGAGGAGATCAGCATGTTGATCGGCCCGTCGCCATCCTCGGCCAGAGCCAGCAGGTGGGCCACGGTGCGCTGCGCCAGCTTGTCGTTGATCGCGCCGGCGACGATCACCGTGCGCGACTTGAAGTACAGCTTGCCGATCTTGTCGCCTTCGGGAAGGCCCAGTCCGCCCTCTTCCTTGTGGCGGCGGTCGTCTTCTTCCGGTTCGTCGTCGTCATCGTCCAGCCACTGGTGACGCATCGGCCTGCTCCTTCGTTCTTTCTCATGGCGACGGCGGGACCGGGGCCCCGCCGTTCTTTTACCTAAGCAGCGATGAAGGATCAGTAAAGGACGACCGAGCGGATGGATTCACCGTGGTGCATCAGGTCGAAGCCCTTGTTGATGTCCTCGAGCGGCATGGTGTGGGTGATCATGGGGTCGATCTCGATCTTGCCGTCCATGTACCAGTCCACGATCTTGGGCACGTCGGTCCGGCCACGGGCGCCACCAAAGGCCGTGCCCTTCCAGACGCGGCCCGTGACCAGCTGGAACGGGCGGGTGCTGATCTCGGCGCCCGCGGCCGCCACGCCGATGATGATCGACTGGCCCCAGCCGCGGTGGGTGCATTCCAGCGCGTCGCGCATGACCTTGGTGCTGCCCGTCGCGTCAAAGCTGTAGTCCGCGCCGCCGATCTGGTCGAAGGGCGTCTTGGTCATCTCGACGATGTGCTGGACGATGTTGCCGTCGATCTCCGTCGGGTTGACGAAATGCGTCATCCCGAAACGCTCGGCCATTTCCTTCTTGTCGTTGTTCAGGTCGACACCGATGATCATGTCGGCTCCGGCCAGGCGCAGGCCCTGGATCACGTTCAGACCGATGCCGCCCAGGCCGAACACGACCGCCTTGGCGCCGATTTCGACCTTGGCCGTGTTGATCACCGCGCCGATGCCGGTGGTCACGCCGCAGCCGATATAGCAGATCTTGTCGAAGGGGGCGTCCTCGCGGACCTTTGCCACCGCGATTTCCGGCAGCACGGTGTAGTTCGAGAAGGTCGAGCAGCCCATGTAGTGATAGATCGGCGTGCCATCCAGCATGCTGAAGCGGCTGGTCCCATCGGGCATCAGGCCCTGACCCTGCGTCGCGCGGATGCGGGTGCAGAGGTTGGTCTTGCCCGACAGGCAGGAGGCGCATTCGCGGCATTCAGGCGTGTAAAGCGGAATGACGTGGTCGCCCGGCTTGACCGAAGTGACGCCGGGTCCAACCTCGACGACGACACCGGCACCCTCATGGCCCAGAATGGCGGGGAAGATGCCTTCGGGGTCGGCGCCCGAACGGGTGAATTCGTCGGTGTGGCAGATGCCGGTGGCCTTGATCTCGACCATCACCTCGCCGGCCTTGGGACCTTCAAGGTTGACCTCCATCACTTCCAGCGGTTTGCCTGCCTCGAGGGCTACGGCGGCACGGGTTCTCATCTTTTGTCTCCTATCGCCTCATGGGCTTTCGGTCAGGGCGAAGGGGCCGACATGCGGCCCCTTGGCGGTTCTTCCGGTCGGGCGCCTGCGGCGTCAAGCCGGCAGGGCACCGGATCGCTTGGCGACATGGGTCGCGATCGCATCCATCAAAGGTGGCGAGAGGGCATCATAAGGTTCAAGCCCAAGCTCGCGCAGGCGCGACCGGATGCCGTCCATACGCGACGGGTCAACGCCGGATTCGATGACGGAACTGACAAAGGCTGCAAATTCGGGCACGGCCCAACCGCTGTCCGAGGACAGTTCGGTATGCACGAAATCAAGCCCGTAGAAGGGGTGGTCCTTGTTCTCGATCCGACCGTACATATGAACGCCACAGTCGCGGCAACGATGGCGCACGATGGGCGAGTCGGGACTCACCGCCTCCAGCTTGTCCCCGTTTTCCAGAACCTCGACCGCATCGCGCGATACCACGGCAACCTGACTGAAAACCGCCCCGTCCGGCTTCCAGCACTTGGTGCAACCGCAGACATGGTTATGGGCCGTCTGTGCGCTGACTCGGACCTTCACCGGGTTCGAGGCGCAATGGCAGGTCAGGACGCCGCCCGAAAATCCCGGACTGGCCGATGTTATGCCGTGGTCAACGGCCGGGTGAATGCTCACCCCGTCAGTGCTGGTCATGGTCCCCTCCTCCAAACGACCGAACTGGACCAGCGTCGCGCCGGCGGGAAGTTTCGGCAAGTCAGAGGAAGGTGGTAGCCCGGCCGTCAAAGCCGGGCAGTGACCTGGACCGGTTCTGCCTCAGCTCATGGGGGTCGAAGACACGCCGACCTTGGCGGGGCGCAGCAGGCGGTCGTGCAGGCGGAACCCGTTGTCCATCACCTGGATGATCTCGCCGGCGACGGTGCCGGGAACGGCGGCCTCGAACATCGCCTCGTGGAAGGTCGGGTCGAACTTCTCGCCCGCCTCCGGACGGATGATGGTGATGCCATGCTTGGTAAAGACATTCGACAACTCGCGCAGGGTCAGTTCGACCCCCTCGATCAGCGCGGCGGCGGCAGCGCGCTGCTCGTCGCCCGCGGCATCCAGCGCACGGGTCAGCGCATCATGCACCGGCAGCAGGTCGCGGGCCAGGCGCGAGCCGCCATACTGCTCGGCGTCGCGGCGGTCCTTGTCGGCGCGCTTGCGCGAGTTTTCGGCATCGGCCAGGGCACGCATCCACTTGTCGCGCAACTCGTCGCGTTCCGCGATCAGTCGCGCCAGTTCGTCATCCTGCCCGGCCAGCGGATCATCCAGAAATTCATCCATCGGCTGTTCGTTCTGCTCGCTCATCTTCACTTCATCCTTTCCGGCCGGACAACACCCGCCCGACCAGCTGGGCGGTATAATCGACGATCGGGACGATCCGGCCGTAGTTCAGCCGGGTCGGACCGATGACGCCCACCGCGCCTACTATCTTCCGGTCGGCATTCATATAGGGTGAAACCACCAGAGCGGAACCCGAAAGTGAAAAAAGCTTGTTCTCCGACCCGATGAAGATGCGGACGCCGTCGCCCTTTTCGGTCAACTCCAGGAATTCGACGATGTCGCGCTTGCGCTCCAGATCGTCGAAGAGCGTCCGAATGCGGTCCAGGTCCGCAAGCTCGCTATCCAAAAGGTTCGACCGCCCCCGCACGATCAGCCGGGGATCGCTGGCCTCGGGTCCCCAAAGTGCGATGCCCGATTCCACCAGCTCGGCCGCCAGCACGTCCAACTCGCGCCGGCGGACGTTGATCTGCTGGGCCAGGTGCCCGCGCAGTTCGGCCAGCGTCTTGCCCTCGGCCATGGCGTTGAGAAAATTGCCGGCTTCACGCATCGACGACGGTGTCTGACCGGGCGGGGGCGTGAAGATGCGGTTTTCGACATGGCCGTCGGCAAAGACGAGAACCACCAGCGCCCGATCGGGTCCAAGGCTGACGAACTCGATGTGGCGGATGGGTGCCTCGTGCTTGGGCATCAGGACCAGCGAGGCCCCACGCGTGATCGAGGACAGGGCCGTGCTGACCCGGTCCAGCAGCACACCCGTGTCCGGGTCGTCATTTCCAAGCGTCTGGTCGATGGCAGCGCGGTCGGTGGGGGTGACCGCGTCCACCTCCATCATGCCATCCACGAACAGCCGCAGTCCCAGCTGCGACGGCAGCCGCCCCGCCGAGACATGGGGGCTGTCCAGAAGCCCCATGAATTCGAGGTCCTGCATCACGTTGCGGATCGTTGCGGCGCTGACCTTTTCGGACAGCGCGCGTGTCAGCGTGCGCGAACCCACAGGTTCGCCGGTTTCCAGATAAGCTTCGACCACCCGGCGAAACACTTCGCGGGACCGGTCGTTCAGCTCGTTCAGCAATGCATCTTGGCTCATGGGGCTCGCGGGGTTGCGTGACGGTGCCCTCGGGCGGTATGGGGCAGGCTATCTTCACGAAAAGGATCAGTCATGCGCCCTTCAGGCCGAAATCTAAGCCAAATGCGTCCGATTTCAATCGAAACCGGGGTGATGCGGCATGCGGAAGGATCGTGCCTGATCCGTTGCGGCGAAACGCATGTTCTGTGCACCGCCTCGATCGAGGACAGCCCGCCGCGTTTCCTGAAGGGCACAGGATTGGGATGGGTGACGGCGGAATATGGCATGCTGCCCCGCGCGACCAACACCCGCAACCGCCGCGAGGCCGCGCAGGGCAAGCAGTCGGGCCGCACCCAGGAGATCCAGCGCCTGATCGGCCGCAGCCTGCGGGCCGGAATCGACCGCAGCGCCCTGGGGGAACGCCAGATCACCATCGACTGCGACGTGATCCAGGCGGATGGCGGGACGCGCTGCGCCTCGATCACGGGGGGCTGGGTGGCCCTGCGTCTGGCCGTCAACAAGCTGCTGAAGGCCGGCGTGCTGACCAGTGACCCGATCATCGATCACGTGGCAGCCGTCAGCTGCGGGATCTATGCTGGCCAGCCGCTGCTGGACCTGGACTATGCCGAGGACAGCGAGGCCGGCACCGACGGCAACTTCGTGATGACCGGCGGGGGCCGCCTGATCGAGGTGCAGATGTCGGCCGAGGGCGCGACCTTCTCGCGCAGCGAGATGGGCCAGCTGCTGGACCTGGCCGAGGCGGGCATGGCCGATCTGGTCGCCGCGCAAAAGGCTGCTGTCGCATGAGGACCTTCACGGACAAGCGCCTTCTGGTTGCCACGCACAATGCCGGCAAGCTGTCCGAGATGCGGGCGCTGCTGGCGCCTTATGGCGTCGATGTCGTCGGTGCGGCCGACCTGGGCCTGTCTGAGCCGGTTGAAACCGAGGACAGCTTTGTCGGCAATGCCCGCATCAAGGCGCGCGCAGCCCTGGAGGCGACGGGGCTGCCAGTCTTGGCGGATGACAGCGGGATTTGCGTCGATGCCTTGGGCGGCGCGCCTGGCGTTTACACTGCCGATTGGGCCGAGACGGGACAAGGTCGAGATTTCGGTGTGGCCATGGAACGCACCTGGGCCGAACTGGAGGCAGTGGCCGCCCCCCTTCCCCGCCGGGCGCAGTTCCGCTGCACGCTGGTGCTGATGTGGCCGGATGGCCATGAGGAAGTCTTTGAAGGCGTCCTGCCAGGGGAGGTCGTCTGGCCGCCACGGGGCGCGGAGGGCCACGGCTATGACCCGATCTTTGCACCGGACGGACACTCCCAGACCTTGGGCGAAATGGAGCCTTCCCTCAAGAACAGCCTCAGCCATCGCGCCCTTGCGGTCGCGAAGATGATCGAGGCCGTCTTTGCATAGGATCACCACCGGATCGCCTTTCGAAGCGAGGCTGGCTTATAGCCGAGCCGTGGTAAAGGGCGGCTGGTGCTTTGTCTCCGGTGTCACGGGCTATGACTATGCGGACATGTCGATGCCTGTCGATGCGGCCCAGCAGGCGCGGAACTGCTTTGCGACCATCTTCACAGTGCTGCACGAGGCGGGCTTCTCTCGTGACGATATTGTCCGGGTTCAGTACACGCTTGTCGATGCTGAACTGGTCGACGTGGTGGCATCGGCCTTGTCCGATGCACTTGGCTACGTGCGTCCCGCCGCCACAATGGTCATCGCCGGCTTGATCCGGCCGGAAATGAAGATCGAGATCGAAGTGACGGCGTTCAAGGGATGAATGACATCGAAGACTGGCGCAACGGCGGCTTTGGACTCTATGTTCACTGGCCGTTCTGCGCCGCCAAATGCCCCTATTGCGACTTCAACAGCCATGTTGTCGACCGTGTTGACCAGGCAAGGTGGGCCAAGGCCCTGACCGCCGAAATCGGACGCCTCGCCGCCGAGACCCCGGGTCGCCACCTTGGCAGCATCTTCTTTGGTGGGGGCACGCCGTCGCTCATGGCGCCGGAGACCGTGGACGCGGTCGTCCGGGCCGCGCAAGCAGGTTGGGGATTTACCAATGACATCGAAATCACCTTGGAGGCCAATCCGACGAGCGTCGAGAAGGACCGCTTTCGGGGCTTTGCCGAGGCAGGGGTCAACCGCCTGTCGATGGGCATCCAGGCGCTGAATGACGAGGATCTGCGGCGGCTGGGGCGCATGCATTCGGTCGCCGAAGCCCGGTCTGCCTTTGACGTGGCACGGAACGTGTTCGGCCGCGTCAGCTTTGACCTGATCTATGCGCGTCAGGGCCAGGATCGTGCGGCATGGCGCACGGAACTTCTCGACGCCCTGTCGATGGCCGTGGATCATCTGTCGTTGTATCAGCTGACGATTGAACCGGGAACGGCCTTTGGGGCACGCGCCGAGGCAGGAAAGCTGCGCGATCTGCCCGATGACGACCTGTCAGCCGACATGTATTTCGACACGCAGGAGATCTGCTCTGCCGCAGGGATGGACGCCTATGAAACGTCCAACTATGCACGGGCTGGCTCGGAAAGCCGGCACAATCTCGTGTATTGGCGACAGGGAGACTGGGTCGCGGTTGGTCCAGGAGCTCATGGCCGGTTGACACTGTCCGGAGCCCGCTTTGCCACCGAGGCGCTGAAGGCCCCCGGCGCCTGGTTGAATGCCGTTGAGGACAACGGAACGGGCGAGTTGCCGCGCGAGTTTATCCCGGCAAGTGAACAGGGCACGGAATACCTGCTGATGGCAATGCGATTGACCGAAGGGCTGGACGAGGCACGCTATGCCAGCCTGACCGGACAGGCCCTGGAGGAAGGCCGCGTGCTGCGACTGATGGATCTTGGGATGGTGGAACGCTGGGGAAGCCGCCTTAGGACCACTGCTGCAGGGCGGCCGCTGCTGAACGCGATCCTGCGCGAGTTGGCGGCCTGACAATGCGCCGCAAGCTTTGGCTGATGATTGGCTGGATGTTCACGGCCTTCGGAGTGATTGGCGTCGCGTTGCCCGTCGTTCCCACGGTTCCCTTCCTGCTGGTGGCGGCCTGGGCCTTCGCCCGCTCTTCCCCTGCCTTGCAGCAGAGGATCCTGGATCATCCCATCTACGGGCCCTCAGTCCGAGCATGGCAGGAGCGCGGGGCTGTGGGACGGGTCGCCAAGGTTTGGGCCATCACCGCCATGAGTGGCGGCGTCCTGCTTTCCTGGAGCATTGGAATGCCGCATTGGATTGTGGCGGTTCAGGGCAGCATCTGCCTGGCAGTGGGAACATTTCTGGTCACACGGCCCTTGCCCTAGCTCATGTGGGGCTTCCACATCTAGAAGCCCCCAGATTTTGTATCAGTTCCGCCCTGCCAAGACCTGACATAGCTGATCAAGCTGATCAAGGTCGCGGTAGGTGATGATCAGCTTGCCGCCCTCTGTTCCGTGATGATCGATCTGGACCTTCATCTTGAGGTGAGCGCTCAGATCTCCCTCTAGGGCGCGCGTGTCGGCATCCTTCGCAGCGGTGCGGCTGGAGGTTTTGGCAGAGCCGGCAACGGGCTGTGCCAGTTTGCGAACCATTTCTTCGGTGTCCCGCACTGACATGCCATTGTCTATCACCTTGCGGGCCAATTGGGATGGATTGGGGGCTGTGATCAAGGCCCGTGCGTGACCAGCACTCAGCTTACCATCCTTGACGAGATCCTGAACAGGCTCGGGCAGGTTGAGGAGACGAAGAAGGTTTGCAATGTGGCTGCGGCTTTTGTTCAAGGCTTCAGCAAGACGTTCCTGGGTATGCCCAAAGCGGTCCATGAGCTGACGGAACGACGCAGCCTCTTCGATGGCATTCAGATCGGCGCGCTGAATGTTCTCGATGATCGCGACCTCGAGAACCTCGGTATCCGACATCTCGCGGATGATAACGGGCACTTCGTGCAGTTGCGCCATCTGCGCTGCACGCCACCGCCGTTCGCCTGCAACGATCTGATAAAGACCTGTATCTTGCGGATGAGGACGGACGATCAGAGGTTGAAGCACTCCCCTCTGCTTGAGCGACGCTGCAAGTTCCTGCAACGCGTCCGGATCGAAATTACGCCGCGGTTGATCAGGATTCGCAGTGATTTGTTCGATTGGAACAACGGTTCGATCACGAGCCGGCATTTCCTGACTGTCGCTTGACAGATCCATGTCCGCCATTAGCGCCGACAGCCCGCGCCCGAGGCCTCGTCTTGCCACCTTGCCTTCGGACATCACGCTGCCTCCCGTACCAGTTTCAGGCGTGCCGTGAATTCTGACGCAAATTGACGATATGCAATGCTGCCCTTTGATGCAGGGTCATATGCGAGCACCGGCTTTGCATGTGATGGTGCCTCGGAAACCCTGACATTTCGCGGGATGACTGTAGGATAAACGAGTTCGCCTAGCGTTTCTCGTGCATCCGCCTCGACCTGCTGAGACAGGTTGTTTCGCGAATCCGACATGGTCAGGAGAATGCCGTTGATGCGAAGACGCGGGTTGGGCCCGGATCGCACTTGTTTGACCGTCGCCAGAAGCTGAGAAAGGCCTTCGAGGGCATAGAATTCTGCCTGCAGCGGCACTAGGACACTGGAAGCTGCCACCATGGCATTTACGGTCAACAAGCCCAACGCGGGCGGGCAATCTATCAGGATAATTGTCCCGGGGTCAGCCTGAGAAAGCTGCCTTTCCAGAAGACGCGTTCTGTCCGCGACTTGCGCCAGTTCGACATCGGCGGATGCCAAATCAGAAGTGGAGGGTACGACTAAAAGATTGTCGATCGCTGTCTGAACGGCGGCCTGTGTCAGAGTGACCTCTCCTACAAGAAGATCATAAACGGAATGATCGCGTTGTTCTGCAGATATGCCAAAGCCCGTAGATGCATTCCCCTGCGGATCAAGATCGATCAAGATCGTCTTGAACCCGCCTTCGGCCAGAGCAGCACCCAAGTTTACTGCCGTTGTAGTTTTCCCTACGCCTCCCTTCTGATTGGCGATGGCAACGACGTGTTGATCACGCATGGGCGACTCCGGTCACTTTGAGGATGGCAGCATCTGGATCAGTTCTACTGGGAAATACGTCAAGGTCAAATTTCCAGTGCTGACTAGCTTCTTTACATTCTGCCTCCCAATTGCGCCCTTTCATCAGCCAAGCCGTTCCTGTTGGAGACATGTGGTGTAGGACCAATGGAAGAAGACGTGGCAGGGGTGCCAGAGCGCGAGCGCTCACCATGTCTGCAGTCTCAGGATCAGTTTCTTCGATGCGATCATTGAGAACTTCAATGTTATTCAAGGAAAGTTCGCGAATGACTGTCCGCAAGAAAGCAGACTTCCGTTTATCGCTTTCGATCAGCTTGAAGTACAGGTTCGTTTTTTGAAGGGAAATTGCAAGCACTATACCCGGGAGTCCGCCACCGCTCCCAAGGTCCACCCATTTCCCAGTCTCGCCAGCAGAAATTTCTGCAAGTTGAAGACAATCCTCAACGTGACGCTGATGAAAATCTTTCAAGGTATTTGAAGCGACAAGGTTGATAGCCGGATTCCACTTATTAACAAGCTGTCTGTAATGATCCAACTGATCCAATGTTTCACGTGAAACACTCATGCGCGATGCCGTTCCAACTGTCGAACTGCGGCAAGCAACAGGGCTACTGCTGCAGGCGTCATCCCCTCTATTTTAGCAGCTTGAGCAAGTGTCTTGGGACGTGCATCCTCTAGTTTACGACGCAGTTCACCTGATAAGCCACCAAGCTTGCTGTAATCGAGAGCATTATCAAGAACGACAGCTTCATTCGCTTTCAGTGCTGCCGCATCTCGCTCCTGACGGCTTGCATATTGGCTATAAAGAGCATCGTTTCGGACCTGAGACAAAACTTCCGAACCAAGATTCAAAAGCTCTGGCACGAGCCGAGCCAGAGACGCTTGATCAACGTCGGCCTGTGCCAACAACGTATAAGCGGAACGTTGTTGGCCATCCTGACGAACGGAAATGCCCGCTGCCTGCAACTGACTGGGCGTGAACTTCAGTTGTTCAAGAACATGCTTTGCAGTAGAGTAAGATGATTGGCGTTGTTTAAAATGCTTCTCGCGCTCATCCCCGATACAGCCGACAGCAAGGCCGAACGACGTCATTCGTCGATCCGCATTGTCAGCGCGAAGGGTCAGCCTGAACTCAGCCCTCGACGTGAACATGCGATATGGCTCAGTCACGCCGCGCGAAATCAGGTCATCAATCATCACTCCAATGTAGCTGTCAGAGCGACTAAAATACACCGCGTCCTTGCCTTGCGCCTTACGCGCAGCATTGATACCCGCAACCACTCCTTGAGCGGCAGCTTCTTCATATCCGGTAGTGCCGTTGATCTGGCCAGCCAAGAAAAGGTTGCGAACTTTCTCGACCTCTAGAGATCTATCCAAGCATTTAGGATCAACATAATCGTATTCTACCGCATATCCAGGCTGAAGAATTCTTACCTGCTCTAACCCTTTTATAGATCGAACGTATTGTTCCTGAACTTCCTCAGGTAGAGAGGTTGAAATGCCGTTCGGATAGACCGTGAAGTCATCGAGCCCTTCCGGCTCTAAAAAAATCTGATGGGACGATTTGTCCGCAAACCGCACGACCTTGTCTTCGATGGATGGGCAGTAGCGAGGGCCGCGACCTGAGATGTTGCCGCCATACATCGCTGAACGATGCAAGTTGTCCCTGATGATCTGGTGAGTCGCTTCGTTGGTATGCGCCACACCGCAGCAGATTTGCTTCAGATGTGGTACCGTGCTGAGGTACGAGAACATCGTCGCCTCCTCATCACCAGGCTGCGCTTCCAGTACTGACCAGTCGATTGTTCGGCCATCTAGCCGTGGTGGTGTCCCCGTTTTCAGCCGCCCCCTTGGAAGACCGTACCGGTCAAGTGCGGCTGCCAGCCCGACCGAGGATGTATCGCCCCACCGTCCTGCTGCTCTGCTGACATCTCCGATATGGATAACACCATTTAAAAATGTTCCGGTTGTAAGAATCGTAGTTGAAGATTGTAACTCTGTGCCATCCGCAAGCCGAACGCCATCGATAGACGTTTCATCACCAAGAAGATCTACCACTTCACCGAACAATATACGAAGCCCAGGGTAATCAGAGACAGCCTCCCAAGCAGCTTTACGGTACTGCTCCCGGTCCATCTGTGCACGAGGTCCCTGTACAGCCGGTCCCTTTCTTCGATTTAAAAGTCGGAACTGGATACCGGCAGCATCAGCAAGCCGCCCCATCAAGCCGTCCAAAGCATCAACTTCTCGAACAAGATGTCCCTTCCCCAAGCCGCCGATGGCCGGGTTGCAGGACAGAGTGCCGATGTCTTCCCTGCGCATGGTGATTAGAGCTGTGGTGGCACCCAGACGTGCTGCTGCCGTCGCCGCCTCCACGCCAGCATGACCGCCTCCAATGACGATGACGTCGAATTGTTTCACGTGAAACACCCCTACTTTCCGATGCAGAAGGAGGAGAAGATAACATCCAAGTAATCTTCTGCCCCGATTGTTCCCAACAATCGATCAAGACAAGAGCCTGCTCTACGTAGAGACTCCGCAACCAATTCCACAGGCAATACATGCAGGTTGTTCAACGCTTCAACTGCATCTTCAAGTTCTACTCTTTGCCGCTCATGACTGACGACACCCGCATGAGCTATGCGATCTATTAACTCTTCATGAAGAGCAAGTAACAGATCCTCAATCCCGCTTCCATCGGACGCAGACACTGCCAACTTGGTTAAGGGTTTCTGCAAATCCGCCTTGCCCTGCACAACAAAATCACCTGGCTTCCAAAGATCCGCAACCGGAAGACCCTCATCCGAAAGATGAATGCGAAGTTCTGCCTGTTCTGCCCGCTCGCGTGCACGGGCGATTCCTATAGCCTCGATGGTTTCTTCCGTATCTCGCAGGCCCGCAGTATCCAGCAAGGTGACTGCAAGACCATGAAGATCGATTTTCACCTCGATCACATCGCGTGTCGTTCCCGCCAAAGACGATACAATCGCAACCTCCCGGGCAGCGATCTTGTTCAACAAGCTCGACTTCCCGGCATTCGGAGGACCTACGATTGCGACCTCGAAACCGATCCGCACCCTTTCGGCTGCGCCAAAACCGTCCAGTTCCCGCCGAAGTTCGGCTTGCAGTTCATTAACCAGTTCAAAAACTCGATCCGGAATTTCATCCGGAACATCTTCATCAGCGAAGTCTACACTTACCTCAACCAGGGCTCCGGCCTCGATCAGCAACCGTCTCCAAGCCCCTACCTTCTTTGCGATCTCTCCTTGAGCGGCGCGCAGCGCCAGCTTTCGCTGCGCCTCCGTTTCGGCGGCAAGCAGATCTCCCAGTCCTTCGATTTCCGCAAGATCCATGCGGCCGTTCAAGAAGGCCCGCCGCGTGAACTCTCCGGGATCGGCGACACGGGCCCCCAGATGAGCCAGAGCTTGGGATACGCGTCGCACGACGACTGGCGCGCCGTGAACATGAAGCTCGGCGACTTCTTCGCCCGTGAAACTTGCACCTTCTTGAAACCACATGGCCAGCACCGTGTCGATGGGCTCACCCTGCTCAGTCAGCTGTCGAAGATAGGCAGTGCGTGGATGTTCCAGAACGCCGACCAAAGCTTCTGCAGCGACGCGCGATCCGGCTCCGCTCAACCGAATGACAGAAACGCCCCCCCGCCCTGGCGGGGTGGCTTCTGCAAAGATCAGATCCATCTTGGCCTCAGGCGTTCATCGAGTCAAAGAACTCGGCGTTGCTCTTGGTCTGCTTCAGCTTCGAGATCAGGAATTCGATGGCATCTGTCGTGCCCATCGGGTTCAGAATGCGGCGCAACAGATAGGTCTTTTGCAGATCCTTGCTGTCGACCAGCAGTTCTTCCTTCCGCGTGCCCGATTTAAGGATGTCCATGGCGGGGAAGACGCGCTTGTCCGCCACCTTCCGGTCCAGGACAATCTCGCTGTTGCCCGTGCCCTTGAACTCTTCGAAGATCACTTCATCCATGCGCGAACCGGTATCGATCAGCGCTGTTGCAATGATGGTCAGGCTGCCACCTTCTTCGATGTTACGTGCAGCGCCGAAGAACCTCTTGGGGCGCTGCAGCGCATTGGCATCGACACCACCCGTCAGAACTTTACCAGAACTAGGGACTACGGTGTTGAAGGCCCTACCAAGTCTTGTGATCGAGTCGAGCAAGATTACCACATCTCGTTTATGCTCGACCAGACGCTTGGCCTTTTCGATCACCATCTCTGAAACGGCAACATGGCGGCTGGCCGGCTCGTCAAAGGTCGAGGAAACCACCTCGCCCTTCACGCTGCGCTGCATGTCCGTCACCTCCTCCGGCCGCTCATCGATCAAAAGAACGATCAGATAGCATTCCGGATGATTTCGCTCGATTGAATGCGCGATGTTCTGCAGCAGCACGGTCTTGCCGGTCCGTGGAGGCGCCACGATCAGGGACCGTTGCCCCTTGCCGATGGGCGATACCAGGTCGATGATCCGGGCGCTGCGGTCCTTGACCGTCGGATCCTCGATCTCCATCTTCAGGCGATCGTCGGGATACAGAGGGGTCAGGTTGTCGAAGGCCACCTTGTGGCGCGCCTTCTCCGGGTCCTCGAAATTGATCCGCTCGACCTTTGTCAGGGCAAAATAGCGCTCATTCTCGCCGGGCGCCCGAATTACGCCTTCAACGCTGTCTCCGGTCCTCAGTGAATGCTGCCGGATCATGTCAGGGCTGACATAGATGTCGTCCGGACCCGGCAGATAATTGGCTTCGGTCGACCTCAGGAAGCCAAAGCCGTCCTGTACGACCTCCAGAACCCCCTCGCCGCCGATGTCCCATCCTTCTTCCGCATGTTCCTTGAGGATCGAGAACATCATCTCGCCCTTGCGCATGGTCGAGGCGTTCTCGATCTCCCATTCCTCTGCCATCGACAGCAGGTCGGCCGGGCTCTTGGCCTTCAGGTCGGACAGATTCAGGCGTTCTTCAGTCATTTTTTGCACATACTTTCGGCCACGCGACAGATCGGGTGGCAACGAGATGGTGTTCGGAGAATCCCGCACCGGACGGCCGGGGTTGGGCGGCAAATAAGGCGCCTGCCTCTGCGAGTCAATCTTTTCGGTCAGAACTTCACGATGACGGCGCTGACGATCGCGACCATCAGCAG
>VGDE01000006.1 GCA_016869875.1 Alphaproteobacteria bacterium | reverse complement strand
AGGTGTGAACGCGGCCCGTGTCCGGGTGGACAAAGGTCGGCAGCGCATCGGTATAGGTCGATTTCAGCTTGCTGATCTGGCGCCAGTCCAGCACGCGCGCCGGCAGGTCGTGGCCTTCCGCGGCCAGATCCTCCAACACGTCGGCGCTGGTGGAAAAGGCGCCGGTCTTGCCCTGCTTGCCGCCCGCCAGTCCCATCTTGTCGAACAGGATCTCGCCCAGCTGCTTGGGGCTGCCGATGTTGAAGCTCTGCCCGGCCAGGCCGAAGATCTCGTCCTCCAGCTGCGCCATCTTCTGCGAAAAGGCGTTCGACATGCGCTTCAGCGTGTCGGGGTCGATGCGGATGCCCGCCATCTCCATCTGCGCCAGGACCGGAATCATCGGGCGCTCCAGCGTGTGATAAACGGTGCTGACCTTCTCGGCCGGCAGCATTGGGGCGAAATGCTGGTAAAGGCGCAGCGTGACATCCGCATCCTCGGCCGCATAAGGGGCGGCCTTGTCGATGGCGACCTGACCGAAATGAATCTGCGACTTGCCCGAGCCGATCAGGTCCTTGATCGGAATGCACTTGTGGCCCAGATAACGCTCGGCCAGCTCGTCCATGCCGTGGTTGTGGGTGCCCGCGTTCAGCGCATAGGACATCAGCATCGTGTCGGCCAGCGGCGTCATCTCGATCCCGTGGCGGGCCAATATCTTCCAGTCGTATTTCAGGTTCTGCCCGATCTTGAGGATGGACGCATCCTGCAGCACCGGCTTCAGCGCCGCCAGAACCTGGTCCAGGTCCAGCTGCCCCGCCACCCGCGCGGACGACCCGAACAGGTCATCGCCCCCCGCGACATGGCCCACGGGGATATAGCAGGCCTGTCCCGGCGCCACGGCCAGCGACAGGCCGACCAATTCGGCCTGCATCTCGTCAAGGCTGGTGGTTTCCGTATCGATGGCGACCTGCCCCGCCTCGCGAATGGCCGCGATCCAGGCCTCCAGCGCCTCCATGTCGGCAACGGTTTCATAGGCCGTCGTGTCGATGGGCGGCTGCTCGGGTGCAGCGGGCGCGTCACTGGCGGGGGCTGCCTGAATCACGGGGGCCTCGGCGCCCAGCACCTGGGCCACGCGATCCGTCAGCGTGCGGAACTCCATCTCGGACAGGAAGGCCAGCAGACGCTCGGGCTCGGGCGCGCGCACCTCGAGGCTGTCCAGGGTAAAGTCCAGCGGCGTGTCGCAGTCCAGCGACACCAGCCGCTTGCTGATGCGAATCTGCTCGGCATGGTCGATCAGGGTCTGGCGGCGCTTGGGCTGCTTGATCTCGGCCGCGCGTTCCAGCAGGCTTTCCAGATCGCCATATTCCTGGATCAGCAGGGCGGCCGTCTTGATGCCGATGCCGGGGGCGCCGGGCACGTTGTCCACCGGATCGCCAGCCAAGGCCTGCACGTCCACGACACGGTCGGGTCCCACGCCGAACTTTTCCATCACCTCGTCAGGGCCGATCAGCTTGTTCTTGATCGGGTCCAGCATGTCCACGCCGTCCCCGATCAGCTGCATCAGGTCCTTGTCGCTGCTGATGATCGTGGCGGAACCGCCCGCCTCGCGCGCCCGACAGGCCAGGGCGGCGATAATGTCATCGGCCTCGTAACCCTCGGTTTCGATGCAGGCGATGTTGAAGGCGCGCGTGGCATCGCGGGTCAGGGGAAACTGCGGGCGCAGATCCTCGGGCGGCTCGGGGCGATGGGCCTTGTAGGCCGAGTAGATCTCGTTGCGAAAGGTCTTCGAGCTGTGGTCGAAGATCACTGCCGCATGGGTCGGCGCAGTGTGCCCGTCATCCGTCTGCACGTAACGCCACAACATGTTGCAGAAGCCCGCAACAGCGCCCACGGGCAAACCGTCCGACTTGCGCGTCAGGGGCGGCAGCGCGTGATAGGCGCGAAAGATGAAGGCCGACCCGTCGATCAGATGCAGATGACAGCCCTTGCCGAATGCGTCGCCCATGATCACCTGTCTCCTGCTGCTCAGGCCCGCCTTGTGCCATGCCCGCCCGAAATCTTCCAGCCGCCCGAAGGTGCTCCATGCCGCCCATGCGCCGCAAGTCGGACCTGCCGCACAAGATCTGCGCCGCCTGCGGCCTGCCCTTCACCTGGCGCAGGAAATGGGTCTGGGACTGGGACTAGGTGCGCTATTGTTCGAACAGGTGCCGCCACCAAAAGCATCGGGTGCCCAAGGGGGGCGCAGCCACCCCGCCTTGATGGCCCCTCGATGGGGCCGGAAAGGCGACTCGGACCGGGACGGAACCGGCCGCCGGTCAGCGTTCAGTGATCGTCGTCATGGGCATGGGCGCGGTCGATCACGAAACGCTTGTCGCAATAACCGCAGTCGACGTAACCCGCCTCGGGGGCGATCGCCAGCCAGACGCGCGGATGGCCCAGGCCCGCCGCGTCGTCCCCGTCGCAGCTGACACGCCAGCGGGTGACCACCTCGGTCACGGGGGCGGGACGGTTCAGCGCCTCGGGGCCGGTTTCGGTCGACAGCGGGGTTTCAGGCGTCACGTGCTGCGTCATGGCTGGCCTTCTTGTGGCGGCTTGCATCATCTGGTCTAACCCCATTAGCGCAGCGCCGCCTGCCTTCGCAAGCTCTGCAAGGAATCCCATGTCCGACGCCATCCAGATCACCGGCCTCCGCAAGACCTATGCCGCCCAAGGAAATGCCCCCGCCAAGGAGGCGCTGAAGGGCGTCGACCTGAACATCCGCGCAGGCAGCATCTTCGGCCTTCTGGGTCCGAACGGGGCGGGCAAGTCGACCCTGATCAACATCCTGGCAGGTTTGGTGAACAAGACCGCCGGCCGCGTCACCATCTGGGGCTTTGACCAGGACGTGAACCCGCGTCAGTCGCGCGCGGCCATCGGGGTCATGCCGCAGGAACTGAACATGGACCCGTTCTTCACCCCCCGCGCCAGCCTCGAGGTGCAGGCCGGCCTTTACGGCGTGCCCAAGGCCGAGCGCTGGACCGACGAGCTGCTTGAACTGGTGGGCCTGACCGGTCAGGCCAATGCCTATGCCCGCGCGCTGTCGGGCGGCATGAAGCGGCGGCTTCTTCTGGCCAAGGCGCTGGTCCACCGCCCCCAGATCCTGGTGCTGGACGAACCTACCGCCGGTGTCGACATCACCCTGCGCGAGATGCTGTGGTCCAATGTCCGCAAGCTGAACGATCAGGGCATGACCATCATCCTGACGACCCACTACCTCGAGGAAGCCGAGCAGATGTGCGACGAGATCGCCATCATCAACCACGGCCAGGTGGTGATCCGCCAGAACACCCGCGACCTGCTGTCGCGCACCGACGGCAAGACGCTGGTGCTGGACACGGGCGGTCCCGTCACCCTGCCCGACCTGCCACCCGGAGCGCGGGCGGAACGGCGCCCTGACGGACGGCTGGCCATCACCTATCCACCCTCGCGCCTGCGGGCCGACCAACTGCTGGACGCCCTGCGCGGCGCCGGCATCCCGATCCTCGACGTTGCGACCGAACAACCGGACCTCGAGGACGTCTTTGTCGAGCTGACCCGCGACTGATCCACGTGTGCGAAAATCCTGCCGAGATGCGCAAGGGGCGGCGCCCCTTGCCGCAGTTTCAGCCGCGGGCGCCGATCATTGGCCCCATGACTGCGCCGCCCAGGATATGCAGGTGGAAATGCGGCACCTCCTGCACGCCATGAGTTCCCGCATTCGTGATGGCGCGGAAGCCCTGGCCCTGCTCCAGCCCGATGCCTTCCTGGGTGCAGACCTGCGCGCAAAGCCGCATGAAGCCCGCGATCTCGGCCTCCGAAGCGTTTGCCGCGAAGTCGTCAAAGCTGACATACTTGCCCTTGGGGATCACCAGGATGTGGCAGGGCGCCTTGGGCGAGATGTCGCGGAAGGCCAGCGCGTGGTCGTTCTCGGCCACGGTGTCGTTGGGGATCTCGCCACGCAGGATGCGGGCAAAGATGTTGCTGTCGTCATAGGCGAATGCCATGGAGGAACCTTTCTAGTCCGCGAAAAGATAGGGGGTTTCGGCCAGGGCGCGCCCTTCGTCGACCGGAATGTCCAGAAAGGCCGCGATGGCCGCGGCATTCCGTTCAAGCGGCGCGCTTTCCGACACTGTGGACAGGCGGGCAAGGCCCGCCTCCTTCAGGCGGTCGGCCTCGTGCTCCAGATCGCTGCGCACGACCGGCAGCAGCCTGTCGGCGACCTCGGCCGGGGCATCCGCGCTGACCAGGCCCACGCGCCCCATGTGGCCGCGGACGTAGCTGTCGTCAAAGCGGCTGTCCACGAACAGGACCCGCGTCTCGGCCCGGTCGCCGTTGAAATCCGCGATCAGGCTCAGTGCCGACGGGTCCACGCAGAACACCAGGTTCTTGGCCTCGAACTGGTCGAACAACAGCTTGACCAGCGCCCGCCGGTGCCGCTCACGCTTGCCAAGGGACGAGGCGATTCCGCCCATCTCGGGCAGGTTCGCGTCATGTTCGTTGAAGATGTAGTCCACCGCCGGAATGTTCGTGCGCTGCCGGATGGCGGCTGTCAGCCGCTTGGCGACGTGCCATTTCTTGGCGACGATGATGTGCACGATCCGCTCATTGCCCAGGCTGCTGTCGGTTTCCCAGAACCGTGGGGCAAAGCGGCGTCCGATCCGTCCCCGTCCGGTCAGAAAGCTGAACAGCCGCCGGCCTTCGGCTGCGATGGGAAAGTCCAACCCCTCGGTCTGCCACAGGGCGCCCAGCCGGGCGCGCAGCTCCAGCGCCTCGGGGCTGATCTTGCGCGCGAACAGGTAGTTCTGGCGCAGCAGCAGGTCGAAATGGTCGTTGTAGAAGGTGACCGGCATCCCGTAGTCGGTAAAGATCAGAAAGGTCAGGGTCCGGGTGCGGATCTGCGTGCGCGGCACCAGATGGGCTACCAGGGTCTGGAAAAACGTCTCGTCCGGGATCCAGGTCGTGCTGAAGAAACGCACGATCTCGGGCCGCTGGCGGATCAGTTCAAGGATCGATTCGACCGTCTGGCGGCGCAGGCACCACCATTGCGACCCGATCATCACCTGCAGGTCCTTGGGCACCTCGCGCTTCAGGCCAAGGCGGTGCTGCAGGTTGAAGCTGCTGTAGAACAGCCATTTCTGCGTGCGCTCGTTGAAGATATGCCGGTAGATCAGCCGTTCTTCCTTGAAGCCGGTCTTGATCCAGTCGCTTTCGAAGAAATCGAAGCTTTCGATGTAATCGCAATCCTCGGCATCCAGAAAGGACCGTGCAAATTCGGCCGACTTGACCGGCATGCAATCGCCCGACAGCATGTAGAAATGCGTGGCCTGCGGAAAGGCCGCCTCGGCCGCGCGCAGCGCCTCCAGCGTGGCGGCGACCAGCGACCATTCCCCCCAGCCGCATTTCATGCGCCGCGCGGCAAAAGTCACCCCCGGATGATCGCCTAGCGCGTCCTTGATCTGCTGGTACATCGCCTGGGGCGCACGCTTGTCAAAGTGGATCGACACGAAATCACCCGTTGCGGTCAGGCGGCGGGCCTGGGCGATGATCCCTTGCGGGTCCTTGTGGGTAAGCAGGATGAAGGCTATTCGGGCCATGTGCTGCAGGCTTCCCGCTGACTGATTGCGTTCAATTAGAGGTAAGGCGTTGAAAATGTCTGTGGGTTTTGGTTTGTGTGTGTAACCATTTTTCGCGATGGAACAAGCAGCACCAAGGCCGGACATCTCGCCTTCTTGTCCCGGAAGCTATGAACGGAGAAGTGTCAGAATGGGTTTTCCCGGCGTCTGGATGACGGAAAGCGAAAGCATGATCTATCGGGTGGTGCCGAAATGCGCATGCTCGACCATCGGTCAGATCATGTTTTATTCGGATCACGGGCGCTTTTTCGACGGGGACATCCACGACTCGACGGGCGGCATGCACAAATGGGCGCAAGAGCATAGCCACGGCGCAATCGAGCATGCGGTACGCGCGCAGGCCGCCACCACCTTTACCTGCGTCCGCAACCCTTACGCCCGCATCCTGTCCTCCTTCTTCGACAAGATCGCCGGGATCCAGCGGAACGGCCGGCGTTACCGCGGCAACCTGGTCCCGCAACTGATGCAGCGCTATGGCATCGACGTGGGCAGCCCGGACAACGGGTTCGATTTCGACCAGGTGGCCAGCTTCCGCCGATTTCTGCTGTTTGCCCGCGACACCATCCGCTTTCGCAAGCCGATGGAGCCGGACATCCACTGGTCCGCGATGTCAGGCCATATCGCGACCTTTATCGTGAACGGCGGGCACTACGACCAGATCTTCTTTACCGAAACCTTCAACGACGGCATGCAGAAGGTGCTGGATGACGCCGAAACGCCTGTTCCGGTGGATCTGGCCCAGGTGCCGCGGTTCAACGAATCCGAAGGCCACGGTCCCAAGCGCGCCCACAAGGTCAGCGAGTATTTCGACGACCTGTCGCGCCACCTGATCTGGGAAATCTACAAGGACGACTTCCAGCTCTTCCGCTATGACTTCGACAATCCGGACAACAAGATGCCCTTGGGCGAGGTTGACCTGGACGAGGTCCACGCCAAGCTGGGACGCTGACGAAAACGGGCGCCGCAGCGGCGCCCGTCATCTGTCACCATCTGCGTGCCATCACTCCAGATGGCTTTGCATAAACCACAGGTCCTTGTCCGCCGTCCGAGAGGCTGCGGTGAACACGTCGGCGGTGTCGGCGTCGCCTGCGTCTTCCGTCGTGTCGATGGCGGCGCGCAGCTTGGCTCCGTGGTCGCGCATCCTGTCGCAGATCGCGCGGATATGGTCGTCCGACTTGGTCAGGTCGACGGGATAGGGCGCAAGGCTGCTGGCCTCGGCCACTCGCTCGGCCGTGCCGATGGCGACGCCATCCAGGATCTGCACGCGCTCGGCCATGACATCCAGATGCGCGACCAGGTTGGCATGGACGGTGTCCAGCAACTCGTGCACGGCGATGAAGTTGCGCCCCTTGAGGTTCCAGTGCGCCTGCTTGATTGCCATCGCCAAGGCCAGCCCGTCAGCCAAGCGGGCATTCAGTTCGGTTGTCGCAGTCTTGCGGGCATTGTCGCTCAGTCCCTGAACGTTCACGGCCATCATTGTCTCCTTTTGTCCGGGATGCCCCGGGTTCGGGCAGACAACACCGCGCCGGCAAGGCCGGTTCCGGACAAGAAAAAACGGCGCCTCCCATTCGGGGGCGCCGTCTCAGGCCGCCGCACAAGGGCGTGGCCAAGAGCGTCAGATCAGACCGCGCCCTTGATGAAGCTTACCGCATCACCAACCGTCTGGATGGTTTCGGCGGCGTCATCGGGGATCTCGATCCCGAACTCTTCCTCGAAAGCCATGACCAGTTCGACGGTGTCGAGACTGTCGGCGCCCAGATCGTCGATGAACGAAGCGGATTCGACCACCTTGTCCTCATCGACACCCAGATGCTCGACCACGATCTTCTTCACGCGATCAGCGATATCGCTCATGTCATATCCTCATTCTCGCGGGCATCCGCCCAAGTTTTGCACGGACACGCGGTCCGGTTCAGCACAGGGCGGTTCCCCTGCTGCTAAAGCGGGGGATATAGCACCCGTGAACCTTCATGCAACCGATTTCGCACGGATTCCTGCCGGCGTTGCAGAGGCGACAGCCGTCTCAGACCATTGCCATGCCGCCATTCACATGCAGGGTGGCCCCCGTGACATAGCTGGCCTCGGGGCTGGCCAGGTACAGGACGGCGGCCGCGATCTCCTCGGGGCTGCCCATCCGGCCGGCCGGGATCTGCGTCAGGATCTTGCTCTTCTGCTCGTCGTTCAGCTTGTCGGTCATTGCGGTCGCGATGAAGCCCGGCGCCACGCAGTTCACGGTGATCCCGCGGCTGGCGACCTCGTAGGCCAGCGATTTCGACATGCCGACAAGCCCGGCCTTGGCCGCGGC
The DNA here is from genome assembly GCA_016869875.1 of Alphaproteobacteria bacterium. GTDB lineage: Bacteria > Pseudomonadota > Alphaproteobacteria > Rhodobacterales > Rhodobacteraceae > Paracoccus. The sequence continues at coordinate 42,147 of VGDE01000006.1, read as the reverse complement.
ATAATTGCCCTGTCCCGGATTGCCCGTCACCCCCACGACCGAAGTAATGTTGACGATCCGCCCCCAGCGCGCCTTCATCATGCCGCGCAGGACGCCGCGCGACAGCTTGAAGACGCTGGTCAGGTTCACGTCCAGCACCTGCGCCCATTCCTCGTCCGACATGCGCATGAACAGGTTGTCGCGGGTGATCCCGGCATTGTTCACCAGGATGTCCACCCCACCCATCGCCTCGGCCGCGGCCTTCGGCAGTGCTGCCACCGATTCGGGGTCGCCCAGGTTGGCCGTCACGACATGCGCCCGCTCGCCCAGCCTTTCGGCCAGTTCGCGCAGCGGCGCCTCACGCGTGCCCGACAGCGCAACCGCGGCCCCCGCCCCATGCAGCGCCTCGGCAATCGCGCCGCCGATCCCGCCCGAAGCGCCCGTCACCAGCGCCGTCTTCCCCGTCAGATCGAACATCCCAGCCTCTTTTTCATTGTCCAGATAACACGGGGGGTCCGGGGCAGCGGCCCCGATCCGCCCTCAGCCCTTCAATGCCGCGATATCGCCGGGTGCGCCGATGTTGCGGACCGCCGCATCCTTGGCGATCCGCCGGATCATTCCGGACAAGGCCTTGCCGGCCCCGATCTCCCAGAACTCGGTCACGCCGGCCGCGGCCATGTTGGCCACGGATTCGCGCCAGCGCACGGTACCTGTCACCTGCTCGACCAGCAGGCGGCGGATGGCGCCGGGTTCGATCACCGCCTCGGCCCGCACATTGGCGATCAGCGGCACGGCCGGCGGCTGGATGTCCACGCCGGCCAATGCATCGGCCATGGCCGCCGCCGCCGGCTGCATCAGCACCGAGTGAAAGGGCGCCGACACCGGCAGCATCAGGGCCCGCTTGGCGCCGGCCGCCTTCATGGCCTCGGCGGCGGCCTCGACCGCACCCTTGTGGCCCGAGATCACGACCTGGGCCGGATCATTGTCGTTGGCGGCCTGAACGACCTCGTCGCCACCGATCTCGCGGGCGATGCGGTCCACCGTCTCGAAGTCCAGCCCCAGGATCGCGGCCATTGCGCCCACGCCCACCGGCACGGCCTCCTGCATGGCCTGCCCGCGCAGCCGCAGCAGCCGCGCCGTATCCGCCAGCGTCAGCGCGCCCGCGGCGCAGAGCGCCGAATATTCGCCCAGAGAATGGCCTGCCACGAAGTTGGCGTCCATGATGTTGATGCCTTCGGCCTCCAGCGCGCGAAAGGCCGCAAGCGACGTGGCCATCAGCGCCGGCTGCGCGTTCTGGGTCAGTGTCAGCGTGTCGGCATCGCCCTGCCAGATCAGGTCCGACAGCTTTTCGCCAAGCGCCTCGTCGACCTCATCGAAAACGTCACGGGCGGCAGGATAGGCTTCGGCCAGTTCGCGCCCCATGCCGATCGTTTGCGCGCCCTGCCCCGGAAACACGAATGCCCGCATGGCACTCCCCCTGAAATCATTGCATTCCTGACGGGCATAGCCGTTGCGTGGTTCTGCCGCAACCGACAGGCGTCGCCGCGGGCGCAAAGAAAAAGGGGCCGCGACCGGCCCCTTTTCCGCAGTTCACCAAAACAGGCCGGCCTCAGCCCACCAGTTCGAGACCCGAGAAGAAGAAGGCGATCTCTTCCTTGGCGGTTTCCGGCGCGTCCGAGCCGTGGACCGAATTTTCGCCCATCGACAGGGCGAATTCCTTGCGGATGGTGCCTTCGTCGGCATTGGCCGGGTTGGTGGCGCCCATCACTTCGCGGTTCTTGGCGATGGCGTTCTCGCCTTCCAGCACCTGAACGATGACGGGCTCGGAGGCCATGAACTCGACCAGTTCGCCGTAGAAGGGGCGGTCCTTGTGGACCTCATAGAACTTGCCCGCCTGCTCGGCCGACAGCTTGATGCGCTTTTGCGCGACGATGCGCAGTCCGGCATCCTCGAACTTGGCGTTGATCTTGCCGGTCAGGTTGCGGCGGGTGGCATCGGGCTTGATGATGGAAAGCGTGCGTTCGGTGGCCATGTCATTTACCTCTGATCGGCGGGCAGGACCCGCACTGACGGAAATCCGCGTCCGGTTAGCAGGCTTGGCCCGCCCCGGCAAGCGGGCGACAGGGGGAACCTCCGGCCTCTGCCGAGGCTTGAGTGGGCGGCGCCACCAGCAGGAATCCCCCCCATGACCGATCTGCACCCCCAGCCCACGCATGACACGGGGCAGCCCTCCGTTCCGGCCTCGCCCGAGCGGGCGCTGACGACGGGCACGCTGGTGGCGGGGGTCGCGATCCTGCTGCTGGTGGGGGCCGCCTGGTTCTGGTCGGACATCCTGCTGCTGGTCTTTGCGGCCATCCTCATCGCCATCGCCCTGCGCGCGGGGGCGCATGGCCTGAATCATCTGCTGGGGCTGAACGTCAAGCTGGGCGTGGTGGCCGTTCTCTTGCTGGTGATCGGGGCGGTGGCGGGCGTGGTGCGCCTGGCCGGGCCTTCGATCGCGGAACAGTTCCGCGACCTGGTGGACGCCCTGCCAAGGTCCTGGGACGAGGTGAACGAGCGTCTACCCGGCAACGACCTGGGCGACGTCATCGCGCAGCAGGTCGAGGAAACTGCCGGCATGAACGATGAACCCGGCCAGCTGGCTGAACGCCTCCCCGATCTGTTCGGCATGGCCAGCACGGCCATCAATTCGATCTTTGGCGGCCTGTCATCGCTGTTTCTGATGCTGATCGTGGCCCTGTATGTCTCGATCGAGGCCCCCCTCTATCGGCGTGGCGCGATCCGGCTGGTCCCGCTACGCCACCGGGGGCGCGCCGCGGCCATCCTGGACGAGCTGGCGACCAAGCTGGGGCGCTGGATGGCCGGGCAGGCCGTGGACATGGTCGTGATCGCGATCCTGGCGGGGATCGGGCTGTGGCTGCTGGGCGTACCCTTGGCCTTCATCCTGGCGGTGATCGCGGGGATCACGAACATCGTGCCGATCGTCGGCCCCTTTGCCTCGGGCGCCGTTGCGGTTCTTGTGTCGCTGTCGCAGGGACTCGACACGGCCATCTATGTCGCGCTGCTGTTCACGGCGATCCAGTTGTTCGAGGGCGAGATCCTGATGCCGCTGATCCAACGCTATGCGGTCGAGTTGCCGCCCGCGCTGACCATCCTGGCCATTGTGGCCTTTGGCGGACTGTTCGGTTTCGTGGGCGTCATCCTGGGAACGCCGCTGCTGATCGTGGCAATGGTGCTGATCCAGCGGGTGTACATCCAGGATGTGCTGGGCGACCGCAGCTGAACTGCCCTGTGCGCGAGCAGCGGATGAAATATCCCGCCATGCGTGCATCCTTTCGTGATTTCGACACAGGACAGGGCTATGATGGCCCGATGTTCAGCAAGGGTTTATCTCATGCAGCCGCTGTGCAAGGGCCGCTATCGGGCGCGCCTGGCCGACACGCCCGAGGATCTTGGCCGGTCCCAGCGGCTGCGCTGGTGCTGCTTTGTCGCGCGCACGGGCCTGCCGGATGACGGGCGGGGGCTGGATGCGGACGAACTGGACGCCGAATGCCGCCACATGCTGATCGAGGACGCCCAGAGTGGCGATCTGGTGTGCAGTTTCCGCTTTCTGCCGCTGACGGACGGTTCGCAGGTCAAGCGCAGCTATTCCGCGCGCTTCTATGATCTGGACGCGTTGTGCAGCTTTGATGGCCCGATGGTCGAGATGGGCCGCTTTTGCATCCATCCCGACTGCCACGACCCCGACATCGTCCGCATCGCCTGGGCCGCCCTGACGCGCTTTGTCGAAGATACCGGGGTCGAGATGCTGTTCGGCTGTTCCAGCTTCGTCGGCTGCGAACCCGAGACCCATGCCGAAGCCTTTGCCATGCTGAAGGAACGTCACCTGGCCCCACGCCGCTGGTGGCCCCGCGTCAAGGCGCCCAAGGTGTTCCGCTTTGCCCGTGCGCTGCGCCTGCGCCAGCCCGACCCCAAGCGTGCCATGGCGGCGATGCCTCCCCTGCTGCGCAGCTATCTGGCGATGGGGGGCTGGGTCAGCGACCATGCCGTGGTCGATCCCGTCCTGCGCACGATGCATGTCTTTACCGGGGTGGAGATCCGCGCCATTCCACCGGCCCGCAAGCGCCTGCTGCACGCGCTACTGGACCAGAGGATCTGATCGCGCAGGGTCAGCCTGCTTTTCGGGCACCCTGACCATTGAACAGGCAGACCTGTCCCTTGTGCCTGACCAGCAAGCAGATTGGCCGGCAAGTCCGGTTGACCTTTCCCTGCGCGCTCCTCCCCCTGCCTCTATGTTCGACACCACCGTCCCCGTCCCGACCATGCAGCGCAGCCGCGGTGCCGCCCATGTCATCATGGGGCGGCGCGGGGTCATCGATCTGGCGCAATCGGGTTCGGCAAAGGCGATGCTGCCGCGCGTCACGGCCGGGCTGCCGGAGATCGTCTTCCTCAACACCTCGGGCGGCCTGGCAGCCGACGACCGGATCGTCTTTGGCGTCGAACTGCGTCCGCAGGCGCGCACTCTGGCCACGACGCAGACGGCCGAACGAGCCTATCGCGCCAAGGGCGGTCCCGCCCAGGCGCGGGTGGCACTGACGGTGGGCGCGGACGGCTGGCTGGACTGGCTGCCGCAGGAAACCATCCTCTACGATGGCGCACGGCTGGAGCGGGAAACCACCGTCGACCTGGCCCCCGGCGCCGGCTGCCTGCTGCTCGAGATGCTGGTCCTGGGGCGGCTTGCCATGGGCGAGCGGCCCGCGCAGCTGCATCTGCACGACCGCCGCATCGTGCGACAGGCAGGCCGGATCGTTCACCATGATGCCCTGGCCCTGGATGATGCAGCCCTGGCGCGTCTGGCGGGCCAGGCACTGACCGGCGCCTGTCCCGCCATGGCGACGCTGGCCGTGATCGCGCCCGATGCGCCCGACCTGCTGCCCCGCGCCCGCGCCGTGCTGGACGAGCCCGGCGTCACGGCCGCCGCCAGCGCACCCCCCGGTCGCCTGGTGCTGCGGATGCTGGCTGCCGACGGCTGGCCGCTGCGCCGGCAGATCAACCGGCTGCTGCTGGCGCTGCGTCCCGATCCCCTTCCCCGTATCTGGCAGGTCTGAAATGAACCTTTCCCCCCGCGAACGCGAAAAGCTGCTGGTGTCCGTGGCCGCCATGGTCGCACGCGGCCGCCTGGCCCGCGGCGTCAAGCTGAACCACCCCGAGGCCATCGCGCTGATCACCGATTTCGTGGTCGAGGGTGCCCGCGACGGCCGCAGCGTCGCCGACCTGATGCAGGCGGGGGCGCATGTGATCACCGCCGACCAGTGCATGCCCGGCATCCCCGGGATGATCGAGTCCGTGCAGGTCGAGGCCACCTTTCCCGACGGCACCAAGCTGGTGACCGTCCACCATCCCATCCGTTCGGAGGCTTGAATGAAACGCTTTTCCCTTTTTTCTGCCGCAAGCCTTCTGCCCCAGGTCGCGTTGGCCCATCCCGGCCATGTCCATGACGATGGCCAGTTCCTGCACGGCCTTGCCCACCCTGTCGGCGGCGCGGACCACCTGCTGGCAATGGTGGCCCTTGGCCTTCTGGCCGCGCAACTGGGGGGCCGCGCGATATGGGCGCTGCCGGCCACGTTCCTCGGCGCAATGCTGGCCGGTGGCGCGATGGGTGCCGCAGGTGTCGGCTTTCCGGCCGTCGAGCCGATGATCCTCGCCTCGGTCGTGATCCTGGGCGTTCTGGTGGCGCTGGCCGTGCGGCTGCCGATGGGCGTGCTGCTGCCGGTGGTGGCACTCTTTGGCGCGGCCCATGGCTGGGCGCATGGGGCCGAGGGACCGGCCAGCGGCCTGATGCTCTATGCCGCAGGCTTTGCGCTGGCCACGGTGGCGCTGCATCTGGCGGGCATCGGCTTTGGCCGCCTGCTGTCGCGGGGACTGGAGCTGCGCGTGCTGGGCGGCGGCACGACGGTCGCGGGTCTTGCGCTGGCCGTGGCGGGCTGACGATGATCCCCGGCGAGATCCTGACGCCCGAGGGCGAGATCACCCTCAACGAAGGGCGCGACACGGTCACCCTGATGATCGCCAACACCGGCGACCGCCCGATCCAGGTCGGCAGCCATTACCACTTTGCGGAAACGAACCCGGCGCTGGCATTCGACCGCACCGCCGCCCGCGGCATGCGGCTGGCCATCCCCGCCGGCACCGCCGTCCGCTTCGAGCCGGGCCAGTCGCGCGAGGTGACGCTGGTGGCCTATGCGGGCGACCGCGTCGTGCAGGGCTTTCGCAAGACCATCATGGGGGCGCTATGACCCGGCTTTCGCGCGCCGATTACGCGGCGCTTTACGGCCCCACCACCGGCGACCGCATCCGGCTGGCCGACACCGAGATCCTGATCGAGGTCGAGCGCGACCTGACCATCGCCGGCGAAGAGGTCAAGTTCGGCGGCGGCAAGGTTGTCCGCGACGGCATGGGCCAGTCGCAGGTCATGCGGGCCGGCGGCGCGATGGACACCGTCATCACCGGCGTCGTCGTCTTTGACCACCAGGGCATCATCAAGGCCGACGTGGGCCTCAAGGACGGGCGCATCGCGGGCATCGGCAAGGCGGGCAATCCCGACACGCAACCCGGCGTAACCCTGATCATCGGTCCGGGGACCGAAATCATCGCGGGCGAAGGGCGCATCCTGACGCCCGGCGGCTTTGACTGCCACATCCATTACATCTGCCCGCAGCAGGTCGATCACGCGCTGCATTCGGGCGTCACCACCCTGCTGGGCGGCGGCACGGGCCCCGCGCATGGCACGCTGGCCACGACCTGCACCCCCGGCCCCTGGCACATCGCCCGGATGATGGAGGCCTGCGCCGAACTGCCCGTCAACATCGGCATCGCCGGCAAGGGGAACGCCAGCGTTCCCGCGCCCCTGGAGGAACAGGTCCGCGCCGGGGCCTGCGCGCTGAAGTTGCACGAGGACTGGGGCACCACGCCCGCGGCCATCGACTGCTGCCTGACTGTGGCGGATGCGATGGACGTGCAGGTGATGATCCATACGGACACGCTGAACGAATCGGGCTTTGTCGAGGATACGATGGCCGCCATCGCGGGCCGGACCATCCACGCCTATCACACCGAGGGTGCGGGCGGCGGACATGCCCCCGACATCATCCGCATGGTCGGCATGGGCAACGTCCTGCCGTCCTCGACCAACCCCACCCGCCCCTACACCGCCAACACGGTCGAGGAGCATCTGGACATGCTGATGGTGTGCCACCACCTCGACCGCCGGGTGCCCGAGGACGTGGCCTTTGCCGAATCCCGCATCCGGCGCGAAACGATTGCTGCCGAGGACATTCTGCACGACCGTGGCGCCTTCAGCGTGATCTCGTCCGACAGCCAGGCCATGGGCCGGATCGGAGAGGTCATCATCCGCACCTGGCAGACCGCCGACAAGATGCGCCGCCAGCGTGGCCGGCTGGAGGGTGAACAGGGCGACAACGACAACCTGCGCGCCCGCCGCTATATCGCCAAATACACGATCAACCCGGCCATCGCCCATGGTGTCAGCCAGCATATCGGCAGCATTACCCCCGGCAAGCGGGCCGACCTGGTCCTGTGGTCGCCGGCCTTCTTCGCCGCCAAGCCCGAGATGGTGCTGGTCGGCGGCCAGATCAGCGTGGCGCAGATGGGCGACCCCAACGGCTCGATCCCCGTGCAGCCGATCTTTTCCCGGCCCATGTGGGGGCATACGGGCCGTGCCTCGGCGCTGTTCGTGAGCCAAGCGGGGCTGGAGGATGGCGCGGGCCGCCACCTCTCCAAGACCCTGATCGCGGTCGAGCACACCCGCGACATCGGCAAGCGTGACATGGTGCTGAACAACGCCATGCCCGCCATCGAGGTCGATCCCGAAACCTACGAGGTTCGGGCCGACGGCGTTCTTCTGACCTGCGAACCTGCCACGGAACTGCCGCTGGCCCAACGCTATTTCCTCTTTTGAGGGAGGATCGACACATGACCACAACCGCACATGAAATCATCCGCAACGCGCCTGGGCCGTTCGATGCCCAGGTGGCGCTGGACTATGAAGGGCGTCTCTTGCGCCGAAAGCGCCTGACCTGCGAAGGGGGCGATTTCCTGGTGGATCTGCCCGAGGTGACAAGCCTCGAGGACGGCGATGCCTTTGCCCTGTCCGACGGCCGCCAGATTGTTGTGCGCGCCGCGCCCGAGCCGGTTGTGGTGATCCGCGGCAACCTGCCGCGCCTGGCCTGGCACATCGGCAATCGCCACACGCCCTGCCGCATCGAAGCCGACCGCCTGATCATCCGCCAGGACCATGTGCTGGAGGCGATGCTGCAAAAGCTGGGCGCCGACCTGTCGCGCACCGACATGCCCTTCCGCCCCGAGGGCGGGGCTTATGGCCACGGTCGCACCTTTGGCCACGACCACGGGCCGGGGCATGATCACGTTCCCCATGGCGCGGGCGAATCCCATCGCCATGGGCATGGCCATCCGGCCCATGACCACGCCTGAGGCCGCGCGCCTGCAACTGTCGCAATTCCTGTCGCCCGCCTTTCCGATAGGCGCCTTTGCCTGGTCGCAGGGGCTGGAATATGCCATGGACCAAGGACTGGTGACACGGGGCACGCTGGCGCAATGGCTGGCGGACTGGCTGGATCACGGGGCGGGCTGGTGCGACGCGGTGCTGGTGTCGCTGTCGCTGCGGCCGGACGCCGATCCTGGCGCGCTGGACGATCTGGCCCAGGCCGCCTGCATGACCAGCCAGCGCCTGACGGAAACGGTCGAACAGGGCACGGCCTTTGCGGCCAATGTCGCCGCACTGACCGGCACGCCCCACGCCTCCTGCACGCTGCCCGTGGCCTTTGGCCGTGCCTGCGCTGCCCTGCCGCTGCCCGCGCCCGAGATCATCGCGGCCTTTCTGCAGGCCCAGGCCGCGACCCTGATCAGCGCCGCCGTCCGGTTTCTGCCGCTTGGCCCGGTGGAAGGGCAGCGGATGCTGGCTGCACTGCACCCCCGCATCCTGAGACGCGCCGCGCAGGCCGCCACGGCAACCGAGGCCGATCTGGCCAGCGCCGCCTGGGGCGCCGATATCGCGGCCATGCGACACGAAACCATGACAACGAGGATATTCCGATCATGAGCCTCAACGGCCCTCTCCGCGTCGGCATCGGCGGCCCCGTCGGTGCCGGCAAGACGACATTGACCGAACAGCTGGCCCGCGCGCTGGCCTCGCGGCTGTCGATGGCGGTCATCACCAACGACATCTATACGCGCGAGGATGCCGAGGCGCTGATGCGCGCCCAGGTCCTGCCCGCCTCCCGCATCCGCGGCGTCGAAACGGGCGGCTGCCCCCATACTGCCATCCGCGAGGATGCCAGCATCAACCTGGCCGCCATCGCCGACCTGAACGCGTCCTTCCCGGACCTGGACCTGGTGCTGATCGAATCGGGCGGCGACAACCTGGCCGCGACCTTCAGCCCCGAATTGGCCGACCTGACGATCTATGTGATCGACACCGCCGCCGGGCAGGACATCCCGCGCAAGCGCGGGCCGGGGCTGGCGCGGTCGGACCTGCTGGTGGTCAACAAGACCGATCTGGCTCCTTACGTAGGCGTCGATGCCCGACTGCTTGAAAAGGATGCACATGAGGCACGCGGCACGCGCCCGGTCGTCATGGCGCAGTTGCGCCATGGCCATGGCGTCGACCGCATCGTCGATTTCCTTGTCGAACAGGGCGGGCTGCGCCTTCGCGCAGCCTGATCCTGCCTTGAGGATGGGCAACCGCCCCGGACAGTGCCTGTCCCCGCACCAGTTGCCGCAAAGGCCGCAGCGAACCTGCCCAAGTCCTGTCCAACTGCCCGATTTTCCGCTTCTTCTGCCTCTGCGAGGGCCCCGCGCCCTTCAAGAACAAGACAGGGATACCGGCCCGCGCGCCGGAGGGAAAAGGGTAGAATGACCAAGCTGACCACCATGCTGATGCTGACCAGCGCCCTGACGCTGGCCCACCCCGCCCACGCCCAGACGCCGGAAGGCCAGCCGATCAAGATCGGCGTGCTGCATTCGCTGTCGGGCACCATGGCGATTTCCGAAACCACGCTCAAGGATACCGTCCTGATGCTGGTCGAACAGCAGAACGCCAAGGGCGGCGTCCTGGGCCGCCCGCTGGAGGCGGTGGTGGTCGACCCCGCCTCGGACTGGCCGCTGTTTGCCGAAAAGGCGCGCGAGCTGCTGACCGTCAGCGACGTGGACGCGATCTTCGGCTGCTGGACCAGCGTCAGCCGCAAGTCGGTGCTGCCGGTGATCGAGGAACTGAACGGCCTGTTGTTCTATCCCGTCCAGTACGAAGGCGAGGAATCCTCGAAGAACGTGATCTATACTGGCGCCGCGCCGAACCAGCAGGCGATTCCTGCCGTGGATTACATGCGTGATGAACTGGGGGTGGAAAGCTGGGCGCTGCTGGGCACCGACTATGTTTATCCGCGCACCACGAACAACATCCTTGATGCCTATCTCAAGGACAACGGTGTCGCGGCCGAGGATATCTTCGTCAACTACACCCCTTTCGGTCATTCCGACTGGTCCAAGATCGTCGCCGATGTCGTGGCGCTTGGCGCGGGCGGCAAGAAGGTGGGCGTGGTGTCCACCATCAACGGTGACGCCAATGTGGGCTTCTACAAGGAACTGGCCGCGGCGGGCGTTTCGGCCGACGACATTCCGGTCATGGCCTTTTCGGTCGGCGAGGAAGAACTGTCGGGTCTGGATACCGCGAACCTGGTGGGCCACCTGGCCGCCTGGAATTACTTCCAGACTGCCGAAAGCGACGTGAACACCGGTTTCATCGAGGAATGGAAAGCCTTCACCGGCGACCCGAACCGGGTGACCAATGACCCGATGGAGGCCACCGTCATCGGCTTCAACGCCTGGGTCGCCGCGGTCGAGGCGGCGGGCACCACCGATGTGGACCCGGTACTGGACGCCATCGTGGGCGTCGAAGTGCCGAACCTGACCGGCGGCACGGCCACCATCCTGCCCAACCACCACATCACCAAGCCCGTCCTGATCGGCGAGATCCGCGAAGACGGCCAGTTCGACATCGTCAGCCAGACCGATCCCGTGCCCGGCGATGCCTGGACCGATTTCCTGCCCGAATCCGCCGTGCTGGAGGCCGACTGGCCGGGCAAGGACTGCGGCATGTTCAACACCGAAACGGACAGCTGCGTCCAAGTCCAGTCGAACTATTGACATGACGGGCGGGCGGCATCGCGCCACCTGCCCCTTTTTCCGCAAAGGAAGCCCCGCGTGACCCGGTTTCGCCTGCTTGCCGCCTGCGCCCTTGCGCTGTTCCTGCCCACAGCCACCCTGGCCAATCCCGCGCTGGAAGCGGTCGTTGCTGACCACCTTGACCAGATCGAGCAGCCATCGCGCCGCACGGTCGCGCCCCTGGTGGCCGATATCGCTGCCACGGGTCCCGAGGGCCTGACGATGCTGCAGGCCTGGGCGGGCCGAAACCTGGGCCTGACCCCGGACGGTCGCCTGCTGATCATGAAGGGCGCCGATGCCACGGATGCGGTGACCGGCCAGCCGGTCCCGGACGCCGACCCCAAGATGCTGCGGCCCAACTCCGGCGTGCGCGGGGTGATCGAATCGGCCTTGGTGGCCGGGCTCCTGAACGACCCCGATGTCAGCCGGCGCAGCGCGGCGCTGGATACGCTGGCGCGCAGCGGCACAGCCGAGCAGCTGGAGGCCTTGCGCGGGGCGCTGGCCGATCCCGATCCGGTTCTGGCTGCCCGCAAGGCGAGGTTGGAGCGTCTGCTGACCATCCAGCATGACTCCGACAGCGATGCGCGCGTGGCAGCGATTCAGGACATGGCAGGCGATATCAGCCTCGATGTCCGCGCGGCGCTGAACCCGCTGCTAGCGACGCGTCGTGTTGTTTCCACGGACGATCCGCAGGGCAATGTCGCGCGCGAACTGGAGGCGGGCAGCGACGCCCTGCCCCGCGAGGCGGCACTGGCCCTGTTGGTGCAGGAAGGCGTGTTGCAGCCCCGTTTGACCTCGGCCGATCAGCGCGCGGCGCTGGCGGCCAATATCCAGAACGGCGCGGTGGGTGGTGTCCCGCTGCAGGACCTGTCCGATCCCGTTGCCCGGGACCGGGCCTATGAGGCGCTGGAGACGGCAGGCGCCGTTCCCCCCGCCGCAACCGAAGCCGAGGTGCAGACCGCACTGGACAGCCATCGCTTCTTTGAACTTTACGCCGAGGCCGACCCTGCCGTGACCGATGCCGCCCAGGCCGCGCAGTTGCGCGCGCAGGTCAAGCTGGGCGCGATGCGGGGCCTCGATCTGGGGCTGGACGCGCTGTCGCTGGCCTCGATCTATTTCCTGGCCGCCATCGGTCTGGCCATTACCTTTGGCGTGATGCGCGTGATCAACATGGCGCATGGCGAATTCATCATGCTGGGCGCCTATACCGGCTATACGGTCCAGACGCTGATCGCGGACCGGACCCTGTCGCTGGTCGTGGCCCTGCCCCTGGCCTTTGCGGTGACCTTTGGTGCGGGCGTGGTCCTTTACCGTCTGGTGATCCGCCACCTGGCGCATCGTCCGCTGGAAACGCTGCTGGCGACCTTTGGCGTGTCGATCGCCCTGCAGCAGCTGGCAAAGAACATCTTTGGCACGCAGGCCCGTCCCCTGACCGCGCCGGCCTGGCTGGAAGGGTCCATCACCTTCAACGATGTTGTCTCGATCAGCTCGATCCGGGTGGCGATCTTTGTCCTGGCGCTGCTGTTCCTGGGCCTGTTCCTTTTCATCATGAAACGCACGCGGCTGGGACTGGAGGTTCGCGCCGTGACCCAGAACCCCGGCATGGCGGCCTCGATGGGCATCAACCCCGACCGCATCGCCATGATGACATTCGGCCTGGGGTCGGGCATCGCGGGCATCGCGGGCGTGGCCATCGGGCTTTTCGCGCAGGTCACCTCGGAACTGGGCCAGGGCTATATCGTCCAAAGCTTCATGACCGTGGTGGTGGGCGGCGTCGGCAACATCTGGGGTACGCTGGCGGGGGCCACGCTGATCGGCGGGCTGTCCAAGGTCATCGAGTCGCTGAACCCGGCCAATACGCTGGCCGCCCAGACCTTCATGATCCTGTTCATCATCATTTTCATCCAGTTCCGGCCGCGCGGGATCATCCCGCAGCGTGGCCGTGCGGCAGAGGCATGACATGACCCGCAAGCCCTTCATCCTGCAGAACCCTTCCACCCTGATCGTGCTGGCGGTGCTGGCCGTCCTGACCCTGACCGTCACGCTTTTCAGCCATGCCTATGGCAGCGGGGCCATTCCGACCTCGATGATCAAGGTGCTGGGCAAGACCCTGTGCCTCGCGCTGGCCGCCGTGGCAATGGATCTGGTCTGGGGCTATCTCGGCATCCTCAGCCTTGGCCAGATGGCCTTTTTCGCCCTTGGCGGCTACATGTTCGGCCAATGGCTGATGTATGCGCGGACCGAAGGGATCGTCGCGGTCGCGCTGGCGCAGAACCCCATCCCGGCCACCCCGCACGAGCTTCAGGACGCGGTGACGAACCAGATTTTCGGCGTCGTGGGCAGCGCCGAGCTGCCGCTGGTCTGGAGCTTTGCCCATTCGCTGACGCTGCAGCTGATCCTGATCCTTCTGGTGCCGGGCCTGCTGGCGCTGGTCTTCGGCTGGCTGGCCTTCCGCAGCCGCGTCAATGGGGTCTATCTGTCGATCCTGACGCAGGCGATGACGCTGGCGCTGGCCTTGTGGCTGTTCCAGAACGACAGCGGGTTTCGGGGCAACAACGGTCTGTCGGGGCTGCAGAACCTGCCGGGGCTGGACCATGTGGACCAGGCGACGCTGTCGGTCTGGTTCCTCTGGGCCTCGGCGGGGGCGCTGGGGCTGTTCTATGTCCTGGCCGCATGGCTGGTGTCGGGCAAGTTCGGCAGCGTGATCCGCGCCATCCGCGACGACGAGACACGCGTGCGGTTCTTGGGCTACCCGGTCGAGGGCTTCAAGCTGGTCGTCTTCACGCTGGCCGCCATGATCACGGCCGTGGCGGGCGCACTCTATTACCCTCAGGCCGGCATCATCAACCCGGCCGAGATGATGCCCATCGCCTCGATCTATCTGGCGGTCTGGGTGGCCATCGGCGGGCGCGGGCGGCTCTATGGCGCCGTGATCGGCGCGGTCATGGTGTCGCTGCTGTCCAGCTGGTTCACGGGGGGCCGTGCACCCTCGATCCATCTGCCGGGCTATGTGGTGAACTGGGTCGACTGGTGGCAGGTGGCGCTTGGCCTGACCTTCGTGATGGTCACGTTGTTCGCCCCCAAGGGCATCGCGGGGATCTTTGACCGCATGGGGCCGCCGCGACAGCGCAAGGCGCACAGCCGTCAGGAACAGGAGGCCAATGCATGAGCGCGCTTCTGGAGGTCAGCGGGATTTCCAAATCCTTCGACGGGTTCAAGGCGATCAACGACCTGTCATTTTCCATCAACGAGGCCGAGTTGCGCGCCGTGATCGGACCCAACGGCGCGGGCAAGACGACCTTCATGGACATCGTGACCGGCAAGACCCGCCCGGACGAGGGCGAGGTCCTGTGGGGCGAAACGTCGAAATCGCTGCTGCGGATGAACGAGGCGCAGATCGCCCGCGAAGGCATCGGCCGCAAGTTCCAGCGCCCTACCGTCTTCGAGGATCAGTCGGTGGCCGAGAACCTGACCATGGCCCTGAAGGCCCTGCGCAGCCCCTTCGCGGTGCTGGGCTGGCGATCCTCGGGCCGTTCGGCCGCGCGCGTTGCGGCGCTGGCCGATGAGGTTGGCTTGTCGGCCCATGTCGCCCGCAAGGCCGGAGAGCTGAGCCACGGCCAGAAACAGTGGCTGGAAATCGGCATGCTGCTGGCGCAAGAGCCGCGCCTGCTGCTGGTGGACGAGCCTGCCGCCGGCATGACGCTGGCGGAACGGGAGCAGACGACGACCCTGCTGCGCCGGCTGGCGGAAACGCGGGCAGTCGTGGTGGTGGAACATGACATGGACTTCGTGCGCCGCCTGGACTGCAGGGTGACCGTTCTGCACCAGGGATCCGTGCTGGCTGAGGGCAGCCTGGATCACGTGACCCGCAATCCCGACGTCATCGACGTTTATCTGGGGCGATAAGATGCTGAACGCGACCAACCTGACCCTGCATTACGGCGGCAGCCAGATCCTGCACGGCATCGACATCGCGGCCCAGCCCGGCCAGGTGACCTGCGTCATGGGCAACAACGGGGTGGGCAAGACCTCGCTGATGAACCTGCTGGCGGGGCGGCATCCGCGGACCGGAGGAGAGGTGGCCTTCGACGGCCGGTCACTCGGGCGGCTGTCGGCGCAAAAGATGGCGCGGCTCGGCGTTGGCTATGTTCCGCAGGGACGGGCAATCTTTCCCATGCTGACCGTGCGCGAGAACCTGGAGACCGGCTTTGCCTGCCTGCCGGGCGCCGAGCGGCACATCCCGCCGGAGATATTCGACAGCTTCCCCGTCCTGGCCGAGATGGCCCATCGCCGTGGCGGCGACCTGTCGGGCGGGCAACAGCAACAACTGGCCATCGCACGGGCACTGATCACCAAGCCGCGTGTCCTGCTGCTGGACGAACCCACCGAGGGCATCCAGCCCAATATCATCGCCCAGATCGGCCGCGTCATTGCTGCCCTGCGCGACCGTGGCGACATGGCCATCGTGCTGGTCGAGCAGTTCTTTGACTTTGCCTGGGACCTGGGCGACCAGTTCCTGGTGATGGAGCGCGGCCGCGCGGTGATGCAGGGGCCCAAGGCGCGGCTGGCGCGGCAGGACCTGCATGCGCGTCTTGCAGGCCATGCGGTGGCGTGACGGCAGGCAGCGGCAGGACATCTCCGCAGGCCGAAAGGGAGGCTGCTCGCTCCCTTCTGGCCTGCGGCCAGTTCACCCTCCGCCCGATATCCCGGCACGGAAGAGGGGCTTGGTACCCGCTGCGGCGCGCTAGCGCTTGCGCTCCCAGCGACCCGATTCCTCGGACCAGTATTCCGCCTCGATCCCGCCGCCGGTCAAAACGCGCCACTGGTCGCGCGCGCGACCGGTGGCCACAGCGTCCCCGCCGTCAAAGAGGATGCAGGTACGGTCAAGGGCAAGCGCTTCGGCCGGGGCCACCTCGACCCCGTCCAGCGCCATCAGGCACGAGGGGCTGTTTCCGGCCTCCTGCCCGGATACGGTCAGCAGGATCGGCTGCCGGGCGTCATGGCTTCCTCCGGCCATGCCATGGGGAAGGAAACCGTCGCCCAGCCACAACTGCTGGTCCAGCCGGTCCAGCCGCGCGGCATCAGGTCCGCGCAGCTCGACCCGCCAGCCCGCCGCCAGTGCCTTGGTCAGAAGGACCGGCAGCAGGGCCTCGGCCGGCGAGCGGGTAAGGTGGTAGAACAGCGCCTTGCCCATCAGTGCCGCCCCCGCCCCGCCAGCGTCCCTGCGCCACGCCGGGGAACGCCTGCGCGGACCCCGCGCGCGCAGGCGTTCTGGCGGTTGCCGGTTGCGGGCCGGATCACTTGGTCTCGAACCGGTCACGCACCAGCCGGTCCAGCGTCATCACGCCCCAGCCGGTCGCGCCGTGAGGTGCGAGATCCGTCGCCGCGGGCGGCAGGGTCACGCCCGCGATGTCGATATGCGCCCAGGGCTGGCCGTCCTTGATGAAGCGCTGGATGAACTGGGCCGCCGTAATCGAGCCTGCCGCGCGGCCGCCCGTGTTCTTCATGTCGGCCAGACGCGACTTGATCAGGCCGTCATACGAAGGTCCGAGCGGCAGGCGCCACGCCCCTTCGCCCTCGGCCCGGGCGGCGGCAAGGATGTCCTCGGCCAGGGCATCGTCGTTGGAAAAGACGCCGGCATTGTCATGACCCAGCGCGATGATCACCGCGCCGGTCAGCGTGGCCAGGTCGATCACGGCCTTGGGCTGGAACTGGTCCTGCGCGTACCAGAGCACGTCGGCCAGAACCAGCCGCCCCTCGGCATCGGTGTTGATGACCTCGATCGTGTCGCCCTTCATGGATTTCACGATGTCGCCGGGACGCTGTGCCTTGCCGTCGGGCATGTTCTCGACCAGGCCCACCAGCCCCACGACATTGGCCTTGGCGCGGCGCAGGGCCAGCGTGCGCATGACGCCCGCCACGACGCCCGCGCCGCCCATGTCCATCGTCATCTCCTCCATGCCGGCGGCGGGCTTGATCGAGATGCCGCCCGTATCAAAGACGACCCCCTTGCCGACCAGCGCCAGGGGCGCCTCGTCCCCGCCGCCGTTCCAGCGCATCACCACGACCCTGGACGGGGATTCGCTGCCCTGCCCGACGGCCAGAAGGGCGCGCATGCCCAGCTGGGCCAGCTGGTCCTCGTCCAGGACCTCGACCTCCAGGCCGATCTCCTGCATGGCGGCCAGCCGGTCGGCGAAATCCGTCGTGGTCAGGACATTGGCCGGCTCGTTCACCAGATCGCGGGTGAAGAACACGCCCTCGGCCACGGCGGCGGCATCCTGGGCGGACTTGGCCAGCGCCTCGGGATCGCCGACCATGAAGGTCACGCGCGCCTTTTCGGAAACGGGGGCGTCGCGCTGATCGGGCGTGTCATCTGTCTGGGCGTCCGACAGCACGGCATTGTCCTGCTGTCCCTCGGCCTCGGGCATGAGCGCGCTGCCAGAGGACGCCACCTCCGTCACGGGGCGGGTCTGGTAGACGGAAAAGTCGTATCCGCGCAAGGCAAGGCCCAGGGCGACGTCGCCTGCGCGGGGATGTTCGCCCGCCATGACCAGCGTGTGGCTGCGGCCCAGCTTGGCCCCCAGCGCCGCGCCCGCCCGGCGCGCCTCGGCCTGTTGGGCGCCGTCCGGCAGCATGACCAGCACCAGAGCTTCGGCGGCCATTTCGGCGGGAAAGGCCAGCTCCAGCGCCTGCCCCGGCTTCAGCCCTTGTCCCGCCTTGGACGCCAGCGCGCGCGCCGCTGCCGCGCGGGCCGCCGCCGGCAACTCGGCCGGCAGGGCCTCGGGCGAGGTCAGGATCAGCGCCACGCGGCCTTGATGGCCCGCAAGCTTTTGCGGGTCGGTCGCGGTGAAGTTGATTTCAACAGGCTGGGTCATGGCAAAGTGTCCTCATCTCTGGTTGTGCCCGACCCTAGACGCCTGCCCGGCCCTTTTCCAGAGCCGCCCTTGCCGCTAAGCAGGGCGCAACGTCCCGCGCAAAAAAGGCCGCCCATGCCCCGGATCGACCGCTACATCCTTGGTCAGCTGCTGACGCTGTTCGGGTTCTTTGCGCTGGTTCTGGTGGCGGTCTACTGGATCAACCGGGCCGTCAGCCTGTTCGACGACCTGTTGAACGACGGCCAGACCGCGCTGGTTGTTCTGGAATTCACGGCGCTGACGCTGCCGCTGGTGATTTCGGTGGTGCTGCCGGTGGCGGCATTCGCGGCCACGGCCTATGGCACGAACCGGCTGTCGGGCGAATCCGAACTGGTGGCGATGCAGGCGGCGGGGCTGTCGCCCTGGCGGCTGGCGCGGCCGGTGCTGGTCTTTGGGGTCTTTGTGGGGGTGATGGTCGCGGTGCTGGTGCATGGACTTGTACCCATGGCCCGGGCCCGGCTGGCCGAACGGTCGGCGGAAATCGCCGAAAACGTGACCGCGCAGTTCCTGCGTCCGGGCAGCTTCCAGTACCCGACCTCGGACGTGACGCTGTTCATCCGCGACATCGCGGCGGACGGCCGGCTCCTGGACCTGTTCATCGAGGACGGGCGCAATCCGGCCGACCAGATAAGCTATACCGCGCAGGAGGCCCTGGTCGTGCGGACCGAAACGGGCCCTGTCCTGGTCCTGCTGGAGGGCATAGCCCAAAGCCTGCGCCTGCAGGACGGCGTGCCGCGCCTGTCCGTCACCCGGTTTGACGAATTCAGCTATGACGTGGGGGCGATGTTCGCCGGCACGTCCAGCCGGGGCCGCGACCTGCGCGATTATGGCACGCTGCGGCTCTTGTCCCCCGACCCCGAGCTGCTGGCGACCACCCGTGCCAGCGAGGCCGATGCCCGGCGCGAGGCGCATGAACGGATCGCGCAGCCGCTGCTGGCGCCCATCGCGGCGATGATCGGCTTTGCCACGCTGATGATCGGCGGGTTTTCCCGCTTTGGCGTGTGGCGGCAGGTGGGCTGGGCGATCCTGGGGCTGATCCTGGTGCAGTTCCTGTCCAACGCCGCCGCCAACCAGGTGGGGCGGAACGCGGCCCTTTGGCCGGTTCTCTACCTGCCCGCGCTTGTGGGGGCATGTCTGTGCATGGCGCTGCTGTGGCTGGCAGGCAGGCCGCGCGGACCGCGGAGGCCGGCATGATCCTGGCACGCTATGTCGCGCGGCGGTTCCTGCGCAGCTTTCTGCTGATCGCGGGGGTGTTCCTGCTGATCCTGTTCCTGATCGACATGATCGAGATGATCCGCCGCTTTTCCAGCCGCAACATCGGACTGGGGGGCGCGGCCGAACTGGCGGCGCTGAACATCGCGGGCAGCTTTTACTCCATCCTGCCGCTGATGACTGTGCTGGCCGCCATCGCGCTGTTCCTGGGCCTGGCGCGCAGTTCCGAGATGGTGGCGATCCGGGCCTCCGGGCGGTCGGCCCTGCGGGTGATCGCGGCGCCAGCGGTCACGGCGGTCCTGCTGGGGGCGCTGACAGTGGGTCTGCTGAACCCGCTGGTGGCCGCGACAGGCGCCGCCTATGACGAGGCCGTGGCCGAAATCGACCGCGCGGGGCGGCAGACCGTCAGCCTGGGCGACAGTGCCGTGTGGCTGCGCCAGGCGGTGCTGGAGGATGGCCGGGAGGCAGGCCAGATCGTCATCCGCGCCCGCCGCGCCAGCCCGGATGCGGTGACGCTTTACGACGCAAGCTTTCTGGTCTTTTCCGGCGACGGTCCTTTGAGGCGGATCGAGGCGCGCGAGGCGCGGCTGACGCCGGGTGCGTGGGAACTGCGCGAGGTCAGCGACTATCCCCTGGACCGTCCCAATCCACAGGCCGAAGTCGCGCGGCTGGACAGGATGCGCCTGCCGTCGGACCTGACCGCACAGCGGATCCGCGAAGGTTTCGGCCGTCCCGAGGCGGTGCCCGTCTGGCAGCTGCCCGCCTTTATCGAAGGACTGGAGCGGGCGGGCTTTTCGGCCGCGCGTCACAAGGTCTGGTTTCAGATGGAACTGGCGCGGCCCTTTCTGATGGCGGCAATGGTGATCATCGCGGCGGCCTTCACCATGCAGCATGTGCGCGGACGCAACACCGGCACGGCGGTCCTGATGGCATTCGGCGCAGGGATCGCCCTGTTCTTTTTGCGCAATCTGGCGCAGGTTCTGGGGGACAACGGCCAGATCACGCCCGCGATGGCGGCATGGACGCCGCCGCTGGTGGGGGCCCTGCTGGCCCTGAGCCTGATCCTGAAGCGGGAGGACGGATGAGCGCGCGAACCTTTGGGACCGGCCTGCGGGCGACGGTGGCGGTGCTGCTGGGGGCTGCGGCCCTGCCCGGCATGCTGTCCGCGCAAACGCTGTTCGACGCGACACCGGGCCTGCCCGACATGCCGGGCAGGGTGATGACGGGCAGCGCGGCCCCGTCGGGCGACCCGTCCAGCAAGGGCGTCTCCGCGCTCGCGCCGGCCGCACAGGAACTGGGCAGCGATCCCGTGGGCGACCGCACGCCCGCGACCGGCACGCCGGCCAGTGTCGCCCCCACCGCAAGCGTCACGCTGCCTGCAGGATCCGCGCCCGATGAGTCCGCCGGCGCCGCCACCGTGCTTGCCGACAACGTGGTGCTGCAATCCGACCGGACCCTGGTGGCGGCCGGAGGCGTCGTCATCTGGTACCGGGGCAGCCGGCTGGTGGCCTCGCGCGTGGTTGTGGACGGCGCCACGGGGGACCTGACCATCGAGGGGCCGATCCACCTGTCGCGTCCCGGCGCGGCCGACCCCGAGGCCGAGGCCGTACTGATCGCTGACAGCGCACAGCTGGACCGCGAGCTGCAGAACGGAATCATCCAGGGCGCGCGCATGGTCATCGCGCGCGAACTGCAACTGGCCTCCGCACGGCTTGAACGCCGCGAGGATGGCCGCATCAGCGAACTGACGCAGGTTGTCGCGTCCTCGTGCCAGGTCTGCGCCAGCGATCCCCACCCCTTGTGGGAGATTCGCGCCCGCCGCATCACCCATGATGCCCAGACGCGGCTGATCACCTTTGACCACCCGCAGTTCCGGGCCTTCGGCATTCCGCTGGCCTATGCGCCCTTTTCCATCACCGCCCCGGATCCCACGGTCGAGCGGCGCTCGGGCTTTCTGCGTCCGGGGATCCGCACCACCTCGGGACTGGGCTTCGGGATCACGCTGCCCTATTTCCGGACGCTGGGTGAACATGCGGACCTGACGCTGACGCCTTACCTGTCGCTGGACCGGACGCGTACCCTGCAACTGCGTTATCGCCAGGCATTCGCGATGGGCGCGACGGAATGGAACGGCGCGATCAGCCGCGACGACCTGCTGCCGGGTGAAACGCGCGGCTATATCTTCGGGGTGGCGCGCTTTGACCTGCCGCGCGACTATCGGCTGGGGGTGCAGGTTCAGTCCGCGTCCGACCGGGCCTATCTGCTGGATTATGGTGTCACGGATGCCGACCGGCTGTGGAGCGGCGTCACGCTGGAGCGGGTGCTGCGCGACAAGATGGTCTGGGGTCGGGTCGGCAACTATCACTCGCTGCGCGAGGACGAAGACAACGCCACCTCGCCCGCCCAGGTCGCGGACGTCATCTGGATGCGGCGGTTGACGCCCGCGCTGATCGGCGGCGAGGCGCTGCTGGAATGGTCCGCCCATGCCCATCGCCGCCCGTCGGATGAAAACATCGAGGGCCGGGACATGGCCCGCGCCTCCGTGGGCCTTGACTGGCGGCGCAGCCAGATCCTGCCGGGGGGCGTGGTGGCCGCCGCGCTGGCGGGGCTGGACGCCGATCTTTACCGCATTGCCCAGGACGACCGCTTTGACGACATCGTGACGCGCGTCGACCCGCAGGTGGGGGTGGAACTGCGCTGGCCCCTGGCCACCAGCCGCGCGGGCGCCACCCATATGGTCGAGCCGGTCGTCCAGGTTCTGTATTCCCCCCGCGGGCAGGATGACGACATCCCCAACGAGGACAGCAACCTGATCGAGTTCGACGAGGGCAACCTGTTCTCGGACAACCGCTTTCCGGGCTATGACCTGCGCGAGACCGGCCTGCGCGGGAACCTGGGCCTGACCTGGACGCGGCTTGATCCGGCCGGCTGGTCGCTTGGCCTGACCGGGGGCCGGGTGGTGCGCGCACGCGAGGCGGCCAACGTCGCCTCGACCTCGCCCTTCGGGGGGCGCAGTTCGGACTGGCTGCTGGCGGCGCATTTCGACAGCGGCACGGGCCTGGCCATTGCCAATCGCGCCTTGTTCGACGACCGCTTTGCCATTTCGCGCAACGAGGTGCGCGTGGGCTGGCTGCGGCCCGACCTGCAGGTGTCGGCGGGCTATCTGTGGATCGACCGCGACGAAGCCGAAGGCCGGGCCGAGGATGCCAGCGAACTGGCCGCCAATGTCGGCTGGCAGATCGCCCAGGGCTGGTGGGGCACGGCCGAGACGCGCTATGATTTCGCCGCCGATCGCGCGCAGCGGGCCTCGCTGCAGGTGGCCTATCGCAACGAATGCATCAGCGTCGAAAGCGGGCTGTCGCGCCGCTTTACCAGTTCGGATCTGGTTCGGCCGGAAACCAGCCTGGACCTGTCGGTGCGTTTGGGCGGCTTTGGCCGGCAGCAGGACGGCGCGGGCACGGTGGCGCGGCGCAGTTGCATGCGCTAGTCTGCGCGCAAGAACCAAGATGAGGGCAGCAGATGCGGCATTTCCTTTCGGGTATCGCCCTGGCGGCGGTGGTGGCCATGGGCGCCGTCGGCCCCGCGACGGCGCAGAACCTGTTCGCGCCGGTCGTGTATGTCAACGACAGCGCCGTCACGGGCTATGAGGTCGACCAGCGCCTGCGCTTCATGCAGCTGATCGGCGCCCCCGATACGACCGCCCAGGCCGCGCAGGATGCGTTGGTCGACGACCGCCTGCGCGTGCAGGCCGCGGCCCAGCTGGGCATCGAGATCACGCCTGAAGGCCTGCAGGCGGGCCTTGAGGAATTCGCGGGCCGCGCCGGCCAGGATGCGGCGGGCTTTATCGCGCAGCTGGAACGCGCCGGGATCGAGGCGGGCGTCTTTCGCGACTTTGTCACGGCCGGCACCGTCTGGCGCGAGGTCGTGCGCGCGCGCCTGCTGTCCCAGATCAACATCTCGGACGCCGAGATCGACCAGGAGCTGCAGCGCGTGATCGAAACGCCGATCATCGATCGCGTGCTCTTGTCCGAACTGATCATCCCGGCGCCTCCGGGCCAGGAGGCACAGGCGCTGGCGCTGGCGGAACGCATCTCGGGCTCGCGCCCGACCGAGGCGCAGTTCGCCGAGGCCGCCCGCGCCTATTCCGTGGTTCCCTCGGCCGAGGCGGGTGGCCGGCTGGAGATGCTGCCGCTGGACAACCTTCCGCCCTCGCTGCGCCCGATCATCACCGCACTGCAGCCGGGGCAGACGACGCAGCCCCTGCCGGTGGAAGGCGCGGTGGTGCTGTTCCATCTGCGCGACGTGCAGGGGACGCTGCGTCCCGGTGCCCGCGAACAGGTGCTGGACTACCTGACACTGCGCCTGGCCTCGACGGCCGATGCGGCCGCGTTGGCCGCCCGCAGCCGCAGCTGCGACGACCTTTACGTGCAGGCGGGGCCCGAAGCCGCGCCGCAGGTCCGGCGCCAGACGGCCTCTCAGGGCGCGATCCCGACCCAGATCGCGGCCCGTCTGGCCTCGCTCGATCCCGGCGAGGCAGGGGTGGTTCCGGCCGGTGCGGGCGCCGACCTGGTGATGCTGTGCTCGCGCCAGCCCGCCTTGGCGGCCCAAGCCCAGGTGGCCACTTCCGCCCTGCCCGAAGACGGCGTCGAGGCCGCGGTTCCGCGAACAGAGCTCGGCGGCATTCCCACGCGCGAGGCGGTGCGCGACCAGCTGTTCAGCCGCAAGATCAACGCCGCCGCCGATGGATTGCTGGCCGACCTGCGCGCCGACGCCGTGATCCGGCGTCCCTGATGGCGCGCGTCCTTCTGACCTGCGGCGAGCCGGCCGGCATCGGTCCCGAACTGGCGCCACTGGCGCTTGCCTCGGGGGTCGATGTCGTATGGATGGGCGATCCCCGTCACCTGCCTGCCGGCACCGCCTTCACGACCGTTGCGGCACCCTCGGACCCGGTGCCGTCGGGCCATCTGCCGGTGCTGGTGCATGACTTCGCCGCGCCCGCTACGCCCGGGCGGCCCGACCCCGCCAATGCGCGGGGCGTGGTCGAGGTCATCGCGCGGGCGGTGCAGCTGGCCATGGCGCGGGAGGTGGCGGCGATCACCACCGCCCCCATCAGCAAGCAGGCCCTGAAGGAAGGTGCAGGCTTTGCCTTTCCGGGCCATACGGAATATCTGGCCCATCTGGCGGGCGATGTGCCCGTGGCAATGATGCTTGCCTCGACCACCGTGACGCCCGCCTGCCGCGTCGTGCCGGCCACGATCCACATCCCGCTGGCCGATGTTCCAACGGCCCTGACCGCCGATGTGCTGGAACAGGCGATCCGCCTCACACATGCCGCGCTGATCCGCGACTTTGGAATTCCTGCCCCGCGCATCGCGGTGTCCGGCCTGAATCCGCATGCGGGCGAAGGCGGCACGATGGGCCGGCAGGAGGTCGACATGATCGCCCCCCTCATCGCGCGCCTGCGGGACGAGGGGATGCACCTGTCCGGCCCCCTGCCCGGCGACACGATGTTCCACGCGCCGGCGCGTGCGACCTATGACGCGGCAGTCTGCGCCTATCACGACCAGGCGCTGATCCCGATCAAGACGCTGGATTTTGCTGGCGGCGTGAACGTGACGCTTGGCCTGCCCTTTATCCGAACCTCGCCGGACCACGGCACCGCCTTCGACATCGCGGGCAAGGGCCTGGCCGATCCGTCCTCGACCCTGGCCGCGCTTCGCATGGCCCATGACATGGCCAGGACCGCCGCATGACGTTTCTCTGCTGTCCAGAATTCCACGACCCTTTCGGCAGGGAACTCCGCCCGCAGGTGACGCGATGATCGACAACCTGCCCCCCCTGCGCGACGTCATCGCCACCCACGACCTGCGCGCCAAGAAGCAGCTGGGCCAGAACTTTCTGCTGGACCTGAACCTGACGGCCAAGATCGCGCGCCAGGCGGGCGACCTGACCGGTTGCGACGTGCTGGAGATCGGGCCTGGCCCCGGCGGCCTGACGCGCGGCCTGCTGGCCTGCGGCGCGCGTCATGTGCTGGCGATCGAAAAGGACGCCCGCGCCCTGCCCGCGCTGGAACAGATCGCCGCCGCCTATCCCGGCCGCCTGACCGTCATCAACGGTGATGCGCTGCAGGTCGACCCGCTGACGCATCTGACGCCTCCGATCCGGATTGCCGCGAACCTGCCTTACAATGTCGGGACCGAACTGCTGATCCGCTGGCTGACGCCAAGGGACTGGCCGCCCTTCTGGCAGTCGCTGACGCTGATGTTCCAGAAGGAGGTGGCCGAACGGATCGTGGCGCGCCCCGGTTCGAAGGCCTACGGCCGCCTGGCGCTGCTGGCGCAGTGGCGGGCGGATGCCCGCATCGTGATGTCGCTGCCGCCCGAGGCCTTTGTGCCCGCGCCCAAGGTGCATTCCGCCGTGGTCCACCTGACGGCGCTGCCGGAACCTCGCCATCCCGCCGATCCTGCCGTCCTGTCGCAGGTGACGGGCGCCGCCTTCAACCAGCGGCGCAAGATGTTGCGCGCCAGTCTCAAGGCCCTGCACCCGCAGATCGAGGATCTGCTGAACGGCGTCGGCATCCCTCCGACCGCGCGCGCGGAAGAGATCGACCTCGAGCGCTTTTGCGCCTTGGCCCGCGCCTTGGCCGACGCGCGGCAGCAGAAAGGCTGACAGCGCCCAAAGCTGTCGCAGCTCATGACCTGCTCCTGGATCGAAGGGTGCGCGATTGGGAGCCAGGCCCGGTCATTCCCGCTTCGAACCGACCGGGCATTCCCTTCGCAACCGCGCGGTCAATCCGCCATCCCCGGGCTGCGTCCGGCGGCCCAGCTTCGGAGGGCACTGTCCACCACCTGCAGGCAGCACACAAGAAAAAAGGGCGCACCGATGGTGCGCCCTGCTGTCTTCTTGCCTTGGCCAGCGGCTCAGTCCTGGCTGTCGCCTTGCGGCTCGGGCGCAGGCGCGGGTGTCTCGCTTTCAGTTGTCGCGGGCTTGCGGCGGCTGCGGGTGGGCTTGGGCTCCGAAGAACCCTCCCCCGTATTGCGAGGCGCGCGCGGCCGCGGGGTGCGCGTGCGGGCCGGCTTGGCTGCGGGAACCTCGTTCTCGGGGGTGCTCACAGGTGCGGCGGCATCGTCGTCCTGTGCGTTCACCACCTCGGGCAGGCTCGGCAGCTCAGGCTGGAGGGCCTCTTCGATGGGTTCGGGGCGGTTTTCGACCCGATCCGGGCGAGGATCCTGACGCTCGGCGCGCGGGGTGCGCGGCTGTTGGTCACGACGCGGCTCGGGATGCGGATCGCGGCGCGGCTCGGAGGGGTCACGCGACCCGCCCTGCTGGTGCCCGTCGCGTTGCCCGCCCTCACGCTGCCCACCTTCACGCTGCCCACCTTCACGCTGTCCGCCATCACGATGAGCACCATCACGGGGGTTGTTGTCGCGCTGGTTGTTGTTGTCTCGCTGTTCGCGCTGGCCCCCATCCCTGGAACCGCCCTCGCGCTGGCCGCCCTGGTTTTGGCCGGTATGATAACCGTGACCATGGCCGTTGCCGTTCTGGCCGTTGTTGTTGCCATACTGGCCGTCATCGTCGCGACCCTGATGGTTCTGGCCCTGACGCTCTGCCATCTCGCGCTGCGCTTCGCCCAGCATCCGCGTGTAATGCTCGGCATGCTGGAGAAAGCTCTGCTCGGCCACCCGGTCACCCGACAGCTGCGCGTCGCGGGCCAGCGTCAGGTACTTCTCGATGATCTGCTGGGGGGTGCCACGCACCTTGCCCTCGGGCCCCGAGCTGTCAAAGACGCGGTTGACCACATTGCCAAGCGTGCGCTGGCGGTTCGATTTGCTACGCGAACGGGATTTTGATGATCTCATCAGTCTGTCTGTAATGTTTCTGATCGTCAGGGTGCCAGAATGAACTGGACGGCGTTGTCGGACGGCTACGGGGGCGTGATGGACCTCTCCGTTCAGCCCCGCCTTGCCCCAGCCACGGCGCATCGCGCCCTTTCGGAATCGGCAGTGTCAGGCTGACCCATGCGGCGGCACCGGGCCTGTCGCACGCGGCTGACTAACCACGCCGAAGGCGGCGAGACAAGCAAAAACTGCTGAAACCTGCGCGGAATGCCGATCATTTGGCGTTGATACCGCCAAAATCCGCCACCACGACCCGGTCGCGCCCGTCCAGGTCCGGCAGAACGCGCGCGGCGGCGCCCTTTGCCCGGAACAGTTCGGCAACCGCAGCGCCCTGGGTCGGACCGATCTCGACCAGCACGACGCCCCCCGGAGCCAGGAGATCGCGCGCGCCCCCGGCAATCACGCGATAGGCGCTCAGCCCGTCGGCGCCGTCGGTCAGCGCCTGGCGCGGCTCCCAGTCGCGGACATCCGGCGAAAGGCCGGGCATCTCGGACGCCGCGATATAGGGCGGGTTCGACACGATCAGGTCAAAGGGGCCGTCAAGGTCCTGGAACCAGTTCGCCTTGCGGAACCGCGCGTTCACGCCGATCCGCCGCGCATTGAAACGCGCCACCTCCAGCGCGGCATCCGAGATGTCGGTGCCCAGGCCGCTTGCCCCCTGTCGCGCCGCCAGCAGCGAGATCAGGATCGCGCCCGTCCCGGTGCCAAGGTCCAGAACCGTCTGCCAGGGCAGCTTCAGAGCAGCCTCCACCAGCGCCTCGGTTTCGGGCCGGGGGTCCAGCGTGTCGCGCGTGACCTTGAAGCGATGGGCCCAGAAATCGCGAAAGCCCACGATCTGCGCCACCGGCTGGCGCAGGGCGCGTGCCGCGATGCCGCGGTTGAAGCGCGCAGCCTCCTCCTTGGACAACGTGCGATCCTCGGTGATGCGCAGCTGGCCCGGCTCGATCCCCAGGGTCGCCGCCAGGATCCGGTCCGCATCCCGTGCGGCACCCTCGATCCCCGCCGCACGCAGCAGGGCCTGTCCTTCGGCCTGGGCCTGCGACAGCCTCACTGCGCCTCGGCCAGGCGGGCGGCCTGGTCATGAGCGGTCAAGGCATCGATGATCTCGGACAGATCGCCCGCCATGATGCGGTCCAGGGCATACAGCGTCAGGTTGATGCGGTGATCGGTCATGCGGCCTTGCGGAAAGTTGTAGGTGCGGATGCGTTCGCTGCGGTCGCCGCTGCCGACCTGCGCCTTTCGGTCGGCGGCACGCTCGGCATCGGCCTGGGCGCGCTGCATGTCGTAAAGGCGGGCACGCAGGACGGCCATGGCGTTGGCCCGGTTCTGGTGCTGGGACTTTTCGCTGCTGGTGACGACGATGCCGGTCGGCAAGTGGGTGATGCGCACGGCCGAATCCGTGGTGTTCACGTGCTGGCCGCCCGCGCCGCTGGCGCGCATCGTGTCGATGCGGATGTCACCAGCCGGGATGTCGATGTCGCCATCCTCGGCCGCCTCGGGCAGGACGGCGACCGTGGCGGCGCTGGTGTGGATACGCCCTCCGGACTCGGTTTCGGGAACGCGCTGGACGCGGTGCACGCCGGATTCGTATTTCAGGCGGGCAAAGACGCCCTCGCCCTCGATCCGGGCGATGGCTTCCTTGACGCCGCCCAGTTCCGTCTGCGTCAGTTCCAGCATCTGGAACGTCCAACCCTGCGCTTCGGCATGGCGGCGGTACATGGACAACAGGTCACCCGCGAACAATGCCGCCTCGTCGCCGCCGGTGCCGGGGCGGATCTCCAGGATCGCGGGCCGCGCATCGGCGGCATCCTTGGGCAGCAAGGCGATCCGCAATGCCTGCTCCAGCGCGGGCAGTTCGTCCTGCAGGCGCCGCAACTCGTCCTCGGCCAGTTCGCGCATCTCGGGATCGGCGATCATGGCACGGGCCTCGGCCAGACCGTCCTGCGCGGTCCGCCAGCGGGCGATCTGTTCCACCACCGGCTTCAGCTCGGCATATTCGCGGCTGATCGTGGCGATCCTGTCGGGGGCCGCGCCAGCGTTCAGCTGCGCCTCGAGAAACTCGAAGCGTTGGGTAATCTGGGCAAGGCGATCTTCGGGAAGCATGGATTTCGCTTATCCTTGCGCATCGCCCTCGACAAGCTGACAGGAAGGAACAGTCGTCCTGCCCCTGCAAATATCCCCCAAGGCGGTGCCGCCAGAACACATGTTCGGCGCCGTCACCGACGGTTCCAACCAAAAAGCGCGATCAACTCGACCGCGACATGGGCGCCGGCAATTGCGGTTGCGCCGGTCGTGTCGTAGGGCGGCGACACCTCGACCACATCGCCGCCGATCAGGTCGATCCCCGCCAGCCCGCGCAGCAGCGCCGCCGCCTGCCAGCTGGCCAGCCCGCCCCAGACCGGTGTTCCGGTGCCCGGCGCAAAGGCCGGGTCCAGTGCATCGATGTCAAAGGTCACATAGACCGGCCGCTGCCCCACGACCTCGCGCACGCGCGCCAGCGTCGCCTCGACCCCGTCGCGATGGACCGAGGCCGCATCCATGATTGTCACCCCCAGCGTGTCGGGATTGTCCGTGCGGATGCCGATCGACACGGAGGCCGCGGGATCGACGACGCCTTCGCGGATCGCCTTGTAGAGAAACGTCCCGTGGTCGATCCGTTCGGGATCGTCATCCACCCAGGTGTCGGAATGCGCGTCGAATTGGATCAGCGCCACGGGCCCCCGCCGCGCCGCCACGGCCCGCAGGATCGGCAGCGTGATGAAATGGTCCCCGCCAAGCGTGATGGGGGCCGCCCCCGCATCCATGATCGCGCCGACATGCGCCTCGATCCGCGGCGGCACGCCGCGGGTATCGGCATAATCAAAGGCCATGTCGCCGTAATCCACGATGTCCAAGACTGTCATGGGGTCAAAGCCCCAGCCATAGGGGGCATCAAAGGCTTGCAGGGCCGAGGCCTCGCGGATCGCGCGCGGTCCAAAGCGGGTGCCCGGCCGGTGCGTCACCGCCTGGTCAAAGGGAATGCCGGTCACTGCCAGGTCAACGCCCGACAGGTCCTTGGAATAGCGCCGCCGAAGAAAGCTGGTCGCTCCGCCAAAGGCATTCTCGAAGGACGGCCCACGCCGGTCGCTTCGCGTGAAGGCCTGGTCCACCTGCGTTCTGGCGTCCTCAAGTGCCATCCTCATCCACCCTTTCTGCAATTTCCCGCAGAGTGACCGCCGCCGCCTGCCGCCGCAAGGGCCATGGGCGTGTCCCGTCCGTCGCGGACAAGGAGATCCGAACCGCGTCAGCCATGGAATATGGATACCGCCCGGGCCGGACGCTGCGCCGTCCGGCCGCCGGCGCACGGGGCCCCTGTTCCGGCCCCCACCCGCGAATCACCTTGCATCCGCAGCGTTTGCTGCTATGTAGCGCCATCCTTCCGCCTGCTTATCTGTAACGGCGCAGCCTCTCGTGACGGGTGCGGAAGGGACGGCCCGTCGATGAAATGCGCAAGAACCCGAAAGGATCGCCATGCCTCTGTACGAGCATGTGCTGATCGCCCGCCAGGACCTGTCGAACACGCAGGCCGAAGGGCTGATCGAACATTTCTCGACCATTCTCGCCGATAACGGCGGCAAGGTCGTTGAAAACGAATACTGGGGTGTCCGCACCCTTGCCTACAAGATCAACAAGAACCGCAAGGGCCACTACGCCTTCCTGCGCTCGGACGCCCCTTCGGACGCCGTGCAGGAAATGGAGCGTCTGGCCCGCCTCCATGATGACGTGATGCGCGTGATGACCATCCGCGTGGACGAGCATCAGGAAGGCCCCTCGGTCCAGATGCAGAAGCGCGAAGAGCGTGGCGAGCGCGGCGACCGTGGCGATCGCCCGCGGGGCGACCGTGGTGACCGTGGCGACCGCGATCGCGGCGACCGTGGTGATCGTGGCGGCGACCGCGGCGAACGCCGCGAGCGGAACTGAGAGGATCTGAGACATGGCGAACAAACCGTTCTTCCGCCGCCGCAAGGTCTGCCCGTTCTCGGGTGAGAATGCCCCGGCGATCGACTACAAGGACACGCGTCTTCTGCAGCGCTACATCAGCGAGCGCGGCAAGATCGTTCCGTCCCGCATCACGGCCGTTTCGGCCAAGAAGCAGCGCGAGCTGGCCCGTGCGATCAAGCGCGCCCGTTTCCTCGCCCTGCTGCCCTATGTCGTCAAGTAAGGAGACCTGAAAGATGCAAGTCATCCTGCTGGAACGCGTGGCCAAGCTTGGCCAGATGGGCGAAGTCGTGAACGTCAAGCACGGCTATGCCCGCAACTTCCTGCTGCCGCAGGGCAAGGCGCTGCGCGCCTCGGAGGCCAACATCAAGGCGTTCGAAGGCCAGAAGGCGCAGCTCGAGACCCGCAACGCCGAGTCGAAGGCCGAAGCACAGAAGATCGCCGAAACGCTGGACGGCCAGACCTTCGTGGTCATCCGCTCGGCCTCCGATTCGGGCGCGCTTTATGGTTCGGTCACGACCCGCGACGCCGCCGAGGCCGCGACCGAGGCCGGGTTCACCGTCGACCGCAAGCAGGTTACCCTGCGCGCGCCGATCAAGGACCTGGGCCTGCATGACGTCACCGTCGTGCTGCACCCCGAGGTCGAGGCGACGATCACCATGAACGTCGCCCGTTCGGCCGAAGAAGCCGAGCTTCAGGCCCAGGGCAAGTCGATCCGTGATCTGGCTGCCGAGGCCGATGCCGAGGCCGAGTTCGAGATCGCTGAACTGTTCGACGACATCGGCGGTGCCGATGATGGCGAAAGCGACGACCGCAACTGAGCTTGCCCAAAAGCCGTGGACATTTTGCCGCGCCGGGAAACCGGCGCGGTTTTTCATTCGTTCATCCGCGAATTGTCCCTCCACAAAGCGCGAATTAACATGGACTTGATGATTGGAGCCTTTAATGCGGGGATGCCGGTTCCCCCTGCCAAGGATGTGACGATGATGGACGCGCTCAGCCGCCTGCTTCAGACCCGGCCCCATGTGCTGGCCGACGGGGCAACAGGAACCGCGCTGTTCAACATGGGCCTGGCCGCCAGCACGCCGGCCGAGCTGTGGAACGACACCCATCCCGACCGCATCGCCGCCCTGCATCGCGGTGCGATCGAGGCAGGCTCCGACCTGTTCCTGACCAACAGCTTTGGTGCCAATGCCAGCCGGTTGCGGCTTCATGGACTTCAGGACCGGGTCGGGCCGCTGAACCGGCTGGCCGCGCAGATCGGCCGGGAGGAGGCCGACCGGGCGGAGCGTCCCGTGGTGGTGGCAGGCAGCATCGGCCCCATTGGCGAGATCATGGCCCCCATGGGCAGCCTGACCCAGGCGCGTGCGGTCGAGATGTTCCACGAACAGGCCGAAGCCTTGCGCGACGGCGGCGCCGACATCCTGTGGGTCGAGACCCTGTCGTCGCTGGAGGAGCTGAAGGCCGCGGCCGAGGCGGCCCGGCGGGTGGACATGGCCTGGTGCGGCTCGCTCAGCTTTGACACGGCTGGCCGGACCATCATGGGCGTGACCCCGGCCGAACTGTCCTCGGCGGTCGAAAGGTTGCCAAATCCCCCTGTGGCCTATGGCGCCAATTGCGGCGTCGGGGCCTCGGACCTGCTTCGGACGGTGACAGGTTTCGTGGCCTCCGGGAACGAGCGTCCCCTTATCGCGAAAGGCAATGCCGGCGTGCCGCATCTGCAGGATGGCCACATCCATTATGACGGCCCACCCGAACTGATGGCCGACTATGCCTGCCTTGCGCGCGACCTGGGCGTCCGCGTGATCGGCGGCTGCTGCGGCACGATGCCGGCGCATCTGCGCGCGATGCGCGAGGCGCTGGAGTCACGGCCAATGGGCGCGCGCCCGAGCCTGGACCAGATCACGGCCCAGTTGGGCCCCTTCAGCAGCGCAGGCGATGGTACCGAGGGCCTGACCATCGGCCGGCGTCACTAGAACAGCGACAGCTGGTCCCCCGACCGCGGCGGTGGCCCAAAGCGGCTGCAGTCCAGCGGCGGGCTGCCCTTGCGATAGCCCAACCGTCTGCGGGCCAGGCGGAACCGCTGCAGCGCCAGATCCGCCTCGATCCCTTGGCCCCTGAAACGGTGCCCAAAGCGCGGATCATTGTCCCGCCCGCCGCGCATCGCCTGCACTCGGTTCATCACATGCGCGGCCATTCCCGGGCGGTGCCGCTCCAGCCAGTCTCGGAACAGGGGCGCCACCTCATGGGGCAGGCGCAACGGGATCATGCTGGCGGTGGTGGCGCCGGCCTCGGCGGCTGCCGCCAGGATAGTTTCGATCTCGGGTTCCGTCAGCACGGGGATCACCGGCGCGACCATGACCCGGACGGGAACGCCGGCCTTTGACAATTCGCGGATCATCCGCAGGCGGCTGGCAGGCGCTGGCGCGCGCGGCTCCAGCGACCGGGCCAGGTCAGCATCAAGTGTCGTGATGCTGACGCCCACCGCCGCCTGATCCCGCGCGGCCAGTTCCGCCCACAGGTCCAGATCGCGCAGAACCGTCTGACCGCGCGTCACCAACGTCGCCGGGTGGTTCCAGTCGCGCAGCACCCGAAGGATGCCCGGCATGATGGCCAGCCTGGCCTCGACCGGCTGATAGGGATCGGTGTTCGTTCCCAGCGCGATGGGCGCGGGCCGATAGCTGGGGCGCGCCAGTTCCCGTGCCAGAAGTTCGGCCGCCTCGGGCTTGGCCGTGATCCGCGTTTCGAAATCCAGCCCCGGTGACAAGCCCAGAAAGGCGTGGCTGGGTCGTGCATAGCAATAGATGCAGCCATGCTCGCAGCCCCGGTACGGGTTGATCGACCTGTCAAAGCCGATATCGGGCGAGGTGTTGCGCGTGATGATGCTGCGGGGACGCTCGGTGACGACCTCCGTGCGCAAAAGCTGTTCGTCTTCGTGAAGGTCCCAGCCATCGCTTTCCCGCAGGCGCGTCTGCACCTCGAAGCGCCCGGCAGGACGCGTATCGGCGCCGCGGGCCTTGAGTCGCTGATCAGGATCACGCGGTGGAAGCATGCTGCATCTTAGAACATAAGCGGAACATTTGCCAAGTGCCGCGGCAGGTTGATGTTCGGCAGGCGCAGGCACATCTTGAGGCAAGGCAATGACAGGATATGGCATGAGCGACGATTACACCCCTCCCAAGGTCTGGACCCCCGGCAAGGAGAATGGCGGCCAGTTCGCCAGCATCAACCGTCCCACGGCAGGTGCCCGTTTCGATCGGGAACTGCCTGTCGGCAAGCACCCGCTGCAGCTTTATTCGCTGGCGACGCCCAATGGGCAAAAGGCCACGATCATGCTGGAGGAACTGCTGGAGGCGGGCCATGACGCAGAATACGATGCCTGGCTGATCAAGATCGGCGATGGCGACCAGTTCGGCAGCGGCTTCGTCGCGGTGAACCCGAACTCCAAGATCCCGGCGCTGATGGATCATTCGACGAACCCGCCGCGGCGCGTGTTCGAATCCGGGTCGATCCTGCTGTATCTGGCGGAAAAGTTCGGCGCCTTCCTGCCAACCGATCCGGCCGCACGGACAGAGACGCTGAACTGGCTGTTCTGGCAGATGGGCGCAGGCCCTTACCTGGGCGGCGGTTTCGGGCATTTCTATGCCTATGCACCGGAAAAGATCGAATATGCGATCGACCGCTTCACGATGGAGGTCAAGCGCCAGCTGGACCTTTTGGACCAGCGCCTGGCCGAGACGCGCTTTGTCGCGGGCGAGGATTATACCATCGCCGACATGGCGATCTGGCCCTGGTACGGACGGCTGATCACTGGTGGCGCCTATGGCGATGCTGCGACCTTCCTCGATGCGGCCAGCTACAGGAACGTCCACCGCTGGCAGGACGAGATTGCCGCACGACCGGCGGTGCAGCGCGGCATCATGGTCAACAATGTGTCAGGCGATCCGGCCAAGCAGTTGCATGAACGGCATGATGCGTCGGACTTCCAGACCCGGACGCAGGACAAGCTGTCCTGAACGAAAAGGCCCGGGTTTCCCCCGGGCCTTTCTATCAGTTGCGGGCCTTGTCGACCATCTTGCCCTTGGAGATCCAGGGCATCATCTCGCGCAGCTTGGCGCCGACCTGCTCGATCTGGTGCTCGTCGTTGATGCGGCGCGTTGCCTTGAACGAGGGCTGGCCGACGGCGTTTTCCTGCATGAAGTCGCGCACGAACTTGCCTGTCTGGATGTCGCGCAGCACGGCCTTCATGCGGGCCTTGGTCTCGTCATAGGGCAGGATGCGCGGGCCGGACACGTATTCGCCATACTCGGCCGTGTTCGAGATCGAGTAGTTCATGTTCGCGATGCCGCCCTCATAGATCAGGTCGACGATCAGCTTCACCTCGTGCAGGCACTCGAAATAGGCCATCTCGGGCTCGTAGCCAGCCTCGACCAGTGTTTCGAAGCCCATGCGGATCAGTTCGACCAGACCACCGCACAGAACCGCCTGTTCACCGAACAGGTCGGTTTCGCACTCTTCGCGGAAATTGGTTTCGATGATGCCCGAACGGCCGCCACCGATGGCCGAGCAATAGGACAGGCCGATGTCCATGGCCTTGCCCGACGCATCCTGATGCACCGCAACCAGGCAGGGGACGCCGCCGCCCTTGACGTATTCGCCGCGAACGGTGTGGCCGGGGCCCTTGGGCGCCATCATGATGACATCGACGCCGGGCTTCGGCTCGATCAGGCCGAAATGCACGTTGAGGCCATGGGCAAAGGCAATGGCCGCGCCTTCGCGCAGGTTGTCATGGACGTATTTCTTGTAGGTTTCGGCCTGCAGTTCGTCGGGCATGGTGAACATGATGACGTCGCACCAGGCGGCGGCTTCGGCAATGCCCATGACCTTCAGGCCTTCGCCTTCGGCTTTCTTGGCCGACGCGCTGCCCTCGCGCAGGGCAACGACGACGTTCTTGGCGCCGCTGTCGCGGAGGTTCAGGGCATGGGCATGGCCTTGGCTGCCATAGCCCAGGATCGCAACCTTGGCATCCTTGATCAGGTTCACGTCGCAATCGCGGTCATAGTAAACGCGCATGAGGAGGTCCTTCCGATTGATGCCATGGTTCTAACGCCGCTTTTGCGAAGGCATGATGCAATCTGAACATCAGAAAGATGATTTTCGGAATTATCATGCCGTGATAAGCCATTATCTATGAATTTCATGCCGGACAGCACTGATCGTCGTATTCTTCGCCAGCTTCTGGCGGATCCCGTGGCATCCAATGCGACGCTGGCGGAACGCGCGGGTGTGACAACCGCCAGCCTGTGGCGGCGGATGGAGCGGATGCGCGAGGAAGGTGTCCTGAAGGGGATCCAGGCCCAAATCGACTGGCGCGCCTTGGGGTGGGCCGTCGAAGTGTCCCTGCGTTTCACCCTGGACAAGACCAATCCACGCGCCTTTGACGAATTTCTTGCCGCCCTTCGTCAGGTTCCCGAAGTGATCGAGATCCAGAGCTTTCTGGGCAGCGTCGACTGGCGGGCTTCCGTGATTGCACGCGACATGGCCCATTGGCAGCAGGTGTATCGCGACCGCATCCTGACCCTGCCCCATATCGCGGAACTGGATGCGCTGATGCTGGTGGCTACTATCAAGGACAGCGGGGAACTGGCGCTGTGATCGAACTGGACGGCACCGATCTTGCCATTCTTCGCGTGCTGGCAGGAGATGCGACAACCAGTGCCGCCGACGTGGGACGCGCCGTCGGGATCGGTCAGCCTGCCGCCTGGCGGCGCATCAAGCGGTTGACGGATCAGGGGGCGATCACAGGGCGGCGGGTGGTGCTGGACCAGGCGGTGCTGGGCTTTGGCGTCACCGTCTTCCTGGGCATCAAGCTGGCCGCGAAGGGCCGCACCGGGCTCGAGGATTTCGAGCGCGCCGTCACTGCCATTCCGGAGGTTCAGCTGGTCCAGCATGTGCTGGGACAGTTCGACTATCGCCTGCGGATCACGGCACGTGACATCAGTGATTTCGAACGCATCCTGCGGCGGCGCATCATGACCCTTCCCGGCGTCGGACAGGTCGAGGCGAACGTGATGCTGTCCGAGGAACGACGGCCCGGCCCTTTGGGTTAGGACCGCCGCCATGTGACGGAACCGGCTGATCCGGACGAATCAGGCCGCGATAGGTCCCTGAAGTCTCCTCCGGAAGAAGAATTTTCAGCCGCTGCCCCAGATGGGCGACGTCCTGACTGACACCGGAAACCCTGAAGCCTTCGCCAATGAGGTGGTTGACGCACCACTTGTTGTAGGTGAGGGCAAAGACCAGCGTTGACGGCCCCCAAGTTACCACCGCCAAGAGAGTGATCACGATCGCCCCCGCTCAGTGCCGCGCAGCAGCGCCGGAAAGAATCCGAAGGAGAGGGTTGATGACAAAATCCGGCGCCGTCTTGATGCGACTGCTCTGAGGATGATGGAAATTGATTTGTGCGTCAGCCATGAGTGCTCAGAAAGCTGAAACACCCATGCCTTACCACTGACAGATCACCTGAACATGAATCCTGCCTGTCCGGAAGAACCCCTGCTCAGTCCGGAATGACGCGCACTGCGCCTTTTGCAGCACTGGTGGTCATTGCCGCATAGGCGCGCAACGCGGTCGAAACCTGACGTTGACGCGGCTTGGCCGGTTTCCAACCCTCGGTTTCGCGCTGTTCGCGGCGGGCGGCCAAGGTGGCGTCGTCCACGATCAACTCGATCCGGCGGTTCGGGATGTCGATGCGGATCAGGTCCCCTTGCTCCACCAGGCCGATCGTGCCGCCTTCGGCCGCCTCGGGTGAGACATGGCCGATCGACAGCCCTGACGAGCCTCCGGAAAATCGGCCGTCGGTGACCAAGGCGCATTCCTTTCCGAGGCCCTTGGATTTCAGATAGCTGGTCGGATACAGCATCTCCTGCATCCCCGGACCACCGCGGGGGCCTTCGTAGCGGATGAGAACGACCTCGCCCGGCTTCACCTTGCCGGTCAGGATCGCCGAAACAGAGTCATCCTGGCTTTCAAAGATATGCGCCGGCCCCTCGAAAGTCAGGATCGACTCGTCCACGCCCGCCGTCTTCACGATGCAGCCGTCCTCGGCCAGGTTGCCGTAAAGAACCGCCAGACCGCCATCCTGTGAAAACGCATGTTCCGCACTGCGAATTACGCCTGTCTCGCGATCCAGATCGACATCATCATAGCGCCGATCCTGCGAAAAGGCAGTCTGCGTCGGCACGCCGCCCGGCGCCGCGCGATAGAAGTCGTGGACCGAGGCCGCTTCGGTCCGCGAAACGTCCCACCGGTCCAGCGCCTGCGCCAGCGTGCCGGAATGGACGCTGCCGACAGAGGTATCCAGCAGGCCGGCCCGGTCCAACTGGCCCAGGATCGCCATGATGCCGCCGGCGCGATGGACATCCTCCATATGCACGTCAGCCTTTGCGGGCGCGACCTTGCACAGGACCGGCACCTTGCGCGACAGCCGGTCGATGTCGGACATGGTAAAGTCGATGCCGGCCTCGTGTGCCGCGGCCAGCAGGTGCAGAACGGTGTTCGTGGACCCGCCCATGGCGATATCCAGCGTCATCGCGTTCTCGAACGCCGCAAAGCTGGCGACATTGCGCGGCAGGACCGAGACGTCGTCGCCTTCGTAATAACGCCGTGCCAGGTCGACGATCAGGTGGCCGGCCTCGACGAACAGACGCTTGCGGTCTGCATGGGTGGCCAGAGTCGAGCCGTTCCCGGGCAACGACAGGCCCAGGGCCTCGGTCAGGCAGTTCATCGAATTGGCCGTGAACATGCCCGAACAGGACCCGCAGGTCGGGCAGGCCGACCGCTCGATGGCCTCGACATCGGCATCCGAAACCGAATCATCGGCCGCAGCCACCATCGCATCCACGAGGTCCAGCGCCTTGACACGGCCGTCCTGCAGCACGACCTTGCCGGCCTCCATCGGCCCGCCGGACACGAAGACAGTGGGGATGTTCAGACGCAAGGATGCCATCAGCATGCCCGGCGTGATCTTGTCGCAGTTGCTGATGCAGACCATCGCGTCGGCACAATGGGCGTTGACCATGTATTCGACGCTGTCGGCGATGATCTCGCGCGAGGGCAGCGAATACAGCATGCCGTCATGGCCCATCGCAATGCCGTCATCGACTGCGATGGTGTTGAATTCCTTGGCGATCCCGCCCGCTGCCTCGACCTCGCGTGCGACCAGCTGACCCAGGTCCTTCAGATGGACGTGGCCCGGCACGAACTGGGTAAAGCTGTTGACGATGGCGATGATCGGCTTGCCGAAGTCGCTGTCCTTCACGCCGGTCGCACGCCACAGGCCACGCGCGCCTGCCATGTTGCGGCCATGGGTGGTGGTGCGGGAACGATAGGCAGGCATGGCTGATCTCCTTTGGCTGGCGACGCGTCTAGCATCCCCTGACGCGGAATGAAATTACCCTCACGCCCGAGGACAAGAGGTTTTCTGTCCGAAATGGTCCTGCGCATGAGGAAAAGGCGGCAAAGGACGGTCCGGAGGCGCAGCGCCCCCTTGTCGCGGGACGCCTTCAGGAGGCCAGCTTCATCAGCACGATCCCCGCCGCGATAAGCAGGGCCGCCAAAAGTCGCAGCGCCGTCACCGGTTCGCCCAGAATGGCGATGCCGATCAGAAAGCTGCCGACCGCGCCGATCCCGGTCCATATCGTGTAGGCCGTTCCCAGCGGGAGGCTGCGCATCGCCAGCGCCAGCAGCCAGAACGATCCTGCCATTCCGGCCACCATGACCGCTGTCGGCCACAGCCGGCTGAAGCCCTGCGACTGTTTCATGGCGACTGCCCAGACGATTTCAAGAAGTCCGGCCACGAACAGAAAGGTCCAAGCCATGTGACACCCGTATCCGATCCGGGCCGTCCCGGAGGTTCTGCCCGCGAAAGGGAGGTCGTCCTCGCCCTCGAATCTAGGCCGCGGCGTCTGGCCGGTCAAGGTGCCCGCACCCGAACGGACCTCTTGCGCGCGTCTTGCACCACAGAGGCAATTTCCCGCCCATCGGCCGGGCGGGCTTTTCAACAGGCGGCATTGCGCCCATATTGATCGCGAGGAGAAGAGTGTCCATGCCC
Organism: Alphaproteobacteria bacterium; assembly: GCA_016869875.1. Lineage (GTDB taxonomy): Bacteria > Pseudomonadota > Alphaproteobacteria > Rhodobacterales > Rhodobacteraceae > Paracoccus. The sequence continues at coordinate 1,795 of VGDE01000006.1, read as the reverse complement.
CTGACCCACTTCCTGATGCTTCTTGCCGCTGTCATCCTGGGCGCTGCCCTGACGCTGTGGGTCGGCCTTGCCGCCGGCCTGCCGCCCGTCGCGATCCTGCTTGTCGCCCTCAGCGCGGCGCTGCTGCTGCACCTGGGTCTGCGCCAGGGCCACGACCATCGCGGCTGAGACGGCCACGCCGCTCAGCTGTCCAGCTCGGCGTCCCAGTACAGGAAGTCCATCCAGCTGTCGTGCAGGTGGTTCGGCGGAAAGCGCCGGCCGATCGCATGCATTTCGTCCGAACTGGGCCGGCGGGGCGGCTTGCGCAGCTGCATCCCGGAATGGCGCAGGCTGCGATTGGCCTTTTTCAGGTTGCAGGGCGAACAGGCGGCCACGACGTTTTCCCAGCTGGTGATCCCCCCGCGAGACCGCGGAACCACGTGGTCAAAGGTCAGGTCCCCCTTGGCGCCGCAATACTGGCAGCAGAATTCGTCCCTCAGAAAAAGATTGAAGCGCGTGAATGCCACGCGCTTCTGGGGTCTCACATAATCTTTCAGAACAACGACCGAGGGGATCCGGAAGGCCTGTCGCTGACTTCGCACCACCTCGTCATATTCGGCCAGGATGCTGACCCGGTCCAGGAAGACGGCCTTGATCGCCTCCTGCCAGGGCCAGAGCGACAGGGGGTAATAGCTCAGCGGCCGGAAATCGGCGTTCAGAACAAGCGCCGGGTGGTGGCGCAGGCTGGCCGGTTCGCGGACGAACTGGGTTCGGAATTCCGTCTGGTGTTGCTCGTCCAGCATGTCGCCTTCCTGCCTGCCCCAGAGGGTGACCGGGGCGCCCGTCAGATCCATGTCCCCGACTATATATCGCGGCGGCCTTCTGGCAACCCCCCGCATCTATCAGGACTGGTCCCTCCATACCTGCCCGGGGTGACAGCATCATGACAAGGATCATCCGGCATGTTGCCGCGCCCGCGGGCAGAACGGGCACGGCCCGCCGCACATGTCGCCAGACCGGCGCGACGCCAGCCAAGGGCCGGCAAGCTGCCTTACTCGCCCAGTTGCTCTCGCAGAAAGGCCAGTGCCACCGACAGTCCATCCGGAGAGATCCCGTGCCCGGTCCCCTTCATCACGTGGCCATAGACGGTGAACCCCGCCTCTTGCAGCGCCTGCCCCGCCAGGCCCATCTCCTCGAACGGCACCATCTCGTCCTGGTCGCCATGGATCAGCAGGACCGGAGGCTTGACCCGCATCTCGGCCGCGAGGGTCTCGGGCACCAGCAGCCGGCCGGAAAATCCGACAATCCCTGCCACCGCCTCGGCACGTCGCGGCGCAGCATGCAGCGCCATCATCGTTCCTTGCGAAAAGCCGACCAGGACCATCCTGTCCGCCGCCAGCCCCTCGTCCGCCAGGACCTGGTCAAGAAACGCGTCCAGCGCCTTGATCGAGCGGAACATGCTGGAACGCGCGTCCGCTTCGGTCGAACCGTCCAGCCAGGGGATCGGAAACCACTGGAAGCCCATCGGGTTGTTGCGACAGGGCTCGGGCGCATCGGGCGCGTAAAAGGCCGTGTCGGGCAGATGCGGGGCCAGCGGCTCCGCCAGGCCCAGCAGGTCGGTCCCGTCAGCGCCATAGCCATGCAGGAAAACGACGATTGAGCTGGCCTTTTCAGGACCCTTGCGGTCGGATGTCAGCGTCGTGGTCATAAGGTTCCCTCGCGTTCTTTGGCCAACCGGTAATAGGCCCAGAGCCCCCGCGCCGCAACCGCGCGCCAGGGCTGCCACGGTTCGGCCAGCGCGCGCAGGGCGGCTGGT